>DXMB01000014.1:0-34094 GCA_019414425.1 Collinsella sp. | reverse complement strand
TCGCCGCCCTCCGAAACCATTTCGGAATTGACGATATCGAAGCAACCGAGCGCAACCGCCATGTGAACGGCTGCCTTACGTGCGGACTGGCACTCCGGGGAGTTCTTGTCCCACACGCCGTAATAGGTCCAAGCAGGGTTGACCATATAAGAATGGCCTTTGTCGTCGACCATGATGCTGGGGCCGTTGTCGCGGACATAGAAGTTGGAGTCTTCGAACTGCGTGATCTCGATACGATCGAGATCAACCCCCTCCTCCTTCAGGCGTGAGCAAGCCTCCTCATAGGAGCCGGGGGTGCCGCAATTGAGGTTGACCGTAACGTCGCCATACTCGAGCAGAGCCTTGATCACGTCAACGCAGGGCTGGCGGTTATCGTAGCCCTCTGCACGGATGTAATCGGGAAGCCATGTCACATAGACGTTGGAGCGCTTCTCGAACTCGCCCGGCATACGATAGTTCTCGTACATGGTTGGTCCTTCCGTCGGGTTTCCCGCGATGCTGTCCGGCCGCGACAATAGCGGGGTTTCACCTGCTATAGTACTACTATACCTACCGTTCGGTAGATAGTTTTGAATAATTGCCACTCGCCTACTGATACGTACCGTTCACCGTATATAGTGGTCATGTTTGGACACGAATTGATGTTCCGTTGCCATCCTTAATAATGTTGGTAGTGCGGAAGTGATTTGCAATGGAGAAATGCAGCGTGAGCACAAGAAAAAAAATATTGGACGCAATGTACGATCTTGTGGCAGAAGTCGGTTATGACAAAGCGTCTATCGGAAAGATTTGCGACTTTGTCGGTATATCCAAGCCGTCGGTGTACTACTACTTTCCCTCTAAAGAGGAGATTTTCACTACGCTCTTGGACAGCATGTTTCCGACCATTGACTATCAGCGCGACTACTCGCTAATAGTCGATAGGGACGGGTTCAAGGCCGCGCTTATCGAGCTCGGCAATTCAGTTATAGGTGGCTATCGAAGCGATGAAAAACGCCGGCGCGTGCTGGCCGAGGTTAGCGTTCAAGCAAATCGAATTCCTGCAGTTCAGGAACGTCAAGCGACGGCGACCAAACGAACCATGGATGCGCTTAAAGACATCCTTCTTCATGGTGTAGAGATTGGCGCGTTTTCCGATAGTGCCGACGTGATGCTCTACGTACAAATTCTTTATACCGTTCTGGAGGGAGCGAGCAATACGGTCGCTCAAGGTGAGGATATTGATGAAAAAGCGGTTTGGGCGGGAATAGTCGAGCTTATGTTCAAATAGACCAGCCAAGCTGAAACGCATGTTGGCACACATGGTGCCTGCGGGCAACCTTTAAACGAAAACAGGGGCCGACTCCAGTCTGGCTTGGAGTCGACCCCTGTTGCGTGGCAATCTATGCCGATGCAATCGGCGCTTATTACTTTTCAGCAGCCTTACTGAGAAAGCCGGAAACGATAGCAAACGCAGCAATCATAAGGTTGCAGGCAATGCAGAAGATAAATACTCCCTGGAATGACCCTGCCATGCCGTAAACCTTCATCATGACCGGCATTCCAAAAGCACCGACGACATAGCCCGCTGAGCAAACGATCGAATAGATCCTTCCAAAATCGCGTGATCCAAAGAGCGAGAGGAGAAGCATCGGCATTGCGGTTCCAACAATGGCGAACATGGCATCGTTTACGCCAGCTGCAATGATTGAAACAGTCTCATTGCTTCCGCCAATGATGAGAAGCAGGAACGAAAAAATGCTGACACCTGTCCACGCGACCGTTGCTTTAATAGAGCCGAGCTTGTCACATGTTTTGCCTACGAAGGGATTTAGGAAGATGTCGGAGAACGAAGCTGCCGAGACCATTAAGCTTCCTACGATGGGATTGAAACCGACCTCGCTTGCATAGGTTGGAAACAACTGGTTCATGCAGCAGGTGAGCTGCGCCACGCAAAGCAGGAGGACACAGAGAATAAAAGACGGCGTTTTCGTGGCATCACGTAGTGCCATGCCCGAAAGGGTATCTTCCCGCTCATCGACGCTGTGTCTCTCATGGGTTTCAGAGGCGGTCTCTCCGTACGGAAGCATGTTGCGATCAGAGGGTTTAAGGCGAATGATAAATGCACTCGCAGGTAAAATCATAGCTGCAGAAACGGCCGCAAGTACGATGTATCCCGTACGCCAGCCTTGTTGCTCGATAACCAGCGTAATGACAGGGCTCAACAACAGCGTACAGAGAGAATTAACGCCCCAAGCAAGGCCGATGGCAAGACCGGACGATTTACTGAACCATTGGTCAATAACATCGGACATGCAGACGCCCGTTGTGAATGAAAAGCAGATGCCGATCACCGCAGCGGAGACGATGAACATCCAGACTTCGGTGTAGAACGCCATTGCGGCGCCGGCGGCAATAAGGACGAGTTCAACGCAAATATGCACCGGTTTGCCTATTACTTTTGGAATGAAACGGCTCAAAAGTGGAAGTCCAAGTGCAAGGCCAAGAAGAATCGCAGTGAAATAGAAAGAGAAAGAGGTGTACTCAAAGCCCAGGTCTTCACATACTGGAGCAACGAATGAGCCGGCAATAATGCTATATGTGCCAGTCGTCCCGGCGGACATTAAGCCGAGCGCAATAACGACAATCCAAGCAAATGCGCCGCTCTCGCGAGGACGGTCTTTTTCGTCTGGTACGGTGAGAGCCATGGTCACTCCATTTCTATCGGCATTACATCCTATATGCCTACCGATAGGTATATAAACCAGGGGACTCTTCGTCAAGCATTAAGCGGGGAAAGGGAGTTCTTAACGTGCCGAACGGTAATTGGGCCCTTGCAAAATCGAGGTCTAATACTTTTCCCGAGAAGTGAACGACCGTTTTTGGACCCCCGAAGCATCGACATTTTTAGACGTCAAGCCCGCAGGATTTGACTGGCAAAACCGCAGGAAATTGCATCTCGAAAGCGCCGATACTTCGGGGCCCGTTTTCACTCGTTCACTTCTCGGGAAAAGTATTAGACCTCGATTTACAAGCCACTCAATGTGACAAAGGAACTGTCCCTTTGTCACATTATTCGGAGCGTAGGGCTTCTACGGGGTCTTTTTTGGATGCGCTGCGGGCAGGCAGCAGGCCGGCGACGACCGTCAGCAGCACCGAAATCGCAATAAGCACCAGCGCATCCTGCACGGGCAGGCTCATCAGGTTGGGGACCTGTTTGGCCGCAAGCGCCCAGGCATTGACCGGAAAACTCACGAGCACCACAACGACAATGGCAAAGACGCCGGCAATGAGGCCCTCGATAAAGGTCTCGGCATTGAATACGTTGGCCACGTTGCGCTTTGACGCGCCGATCGCGCGCAGGATACCAATCTCCTTTTTGCGCTCCAGTACGCTGATGTAGGTGATGATGCCGATCATGATGGAGCTCACGACCAGGCTGATGCTCACGAATGCGATGAGCACCAAGCTGATGGTGTTCACGATGTCGGTCACCGAACCCATGATGATACCCATGTAGTCGGTGTACGAGATTGCCTGTTCATCGTGGCCGGCAGCTTTGACCTGCTTGTTGTACGCATCGATGTGATCGAGCACGCGCTCCTTGGCCTCAAAGTCGCGCGGGAAAATCTTAACCGAGATGGGGTCTGCCTCATCCGCATAGCCCAGCGTGGTCAGATTGTTATCGTAGGTGAGCTTCGACGCCTTGGCATAGCTCATCATGAGCGAACTCAGGTCCTCGGCGTCCATGTTGAAGTGGATAGCATGAGCAAAGGCACTCGCATCCACGTGCATGGCGCTCGCCAGGTTGGCAAAACTCGAAGACATCTGCGTCGCCATCTGGTCCATGAGCCCTGCCGCGCCCGCCTTGAGCTGGGACGATACCGTCGACGCTATCTGCTCGCTGATTGCCTTCATCACCTGATCCATAGCCTGCTGCAGATACGGAGCCAGTTGCTTTTGCACATAGTCGGTCATCGCCTGCCGCAGGCGCTCGGCCAGGGCATCGCCGCCGAGCGCTTTGAGCTGGGCCAGGATTTGCTGAGCTGCCGTATCGTTCTCAAGATACGTCGAGAACGCGGCGGCAAGCTTTGACGCGTCCTTAAGATCATCGGGTGTCAGCTCCTTAAACTGATCAGACCGCAAAAAGCCCTCAAACAGCTGGTTGGCTAGTGTTCCCACCTGCTTCATTTGCTCGGGCGCAAGTTCCAGACCGTCAAAGATACCCGAGAAATCGGGGGCCGGCGCTTTGGCCATGATGTCACTAAAGTCGATGTCCTTACCAACGCCCGAAAGGTCAATGTTCAGCCCGGACAAATCGATACCAGAAAGGTCGACACCGCCCGCCGCGCCCGAGAGCGCAGATGCATCGAACGAGAACGCGCTCTTCAGCGCCGCCTCGTCCACACTGAACATACTGCCCAGATCCACGCCTTGCTTGGCCTCACCTTGCAACTCGTCAAAGGTTTTGCCCGTAAAGACATCCGTCTCGGGGTGGGCAAGCTGCTCCTGCACGATCTGCGAATCGGCGGCGCGCTTCATAAGCTGGCATGTCAGCGCATGCGTATAGGCAATGCCCGGGGATAATGCGCTCGCGTTGGCCGTCTCGTTGGGTCGCACCACGCCCACAATGCGCACGTCAATGCCGTCGGCAACCTTGGCCGCCATAAAGTCGGCATCGCCAGACATGTCAGTCCACATGCCGGTCTCTTCATTTTTGCGATAGGCATCTGCCGGCGACAGCACCTTAAACGTCGTGGACAGCGCATCGTCGTAGGTAAAGTCGGTGCCGCTCTTGGGCGTCTCGACCCTGCCGTCAGCCGTCATGGCGCTGTTAACCAGGCCGTTGAGCTCATCGATATCCAGCGCGCCGATGCTGTAGAGCGTGTAGTCGCCCACCGTGCCACGACTCGAAAGCACCATCACGGCTTCGTTGGCAGACGTGGGCCAATGACCAGCGACGACATCGTACTGGCTGTCGAGCAGGCTCTGGTCGTCAATCATCTCGTTAAAGACCGAGGTTCCCATGGATTCCATGCTCACCGTTGCTGCCGAGCTCGCGCCTCCGCTCATGGCCTCGGTCATGGCGTTGGGCACCAGCCGGACAGGCTTCCCATCGCCCTTCCCGGCACGATAGACAACCGGCGATACACCGTAGCCGTACTGAGTGGCGTTGACCTCTTTATCGATGCCATCGCCACCGGCATCGAGCCATGCCTTAAAGCTCGTCATGTCGTTAGACTTAACGCTCGCAAACATATCCTTTACGGCCGTGACCACGGGGATCTTATCGGTTCCCTGAGCCTTGCCGTCGGTGCTGCCGTCGGACGAGCCCTCGTTCTTGGACGTATCGTCATCCGCGGCCCCCTGCCCGCCCATCATGGACGACAGGTCGTAATCCTGCTTGGAAATGGTGAGCGGGTAGCTCGAGAGCGTATCCTCCTCGACCTTTTTGATGTAGCCGTTTACGCCATTGGACAGCGCCAGAATCGCCGCGATACCGATAATGCCAATCGAGCCCGCAAAGGCAGTCATGGCCGTACGGCCCTTCTTGGTCATGAGATTTCGAGCAGAAAGCCCCAGCGCCGTCACAAAACTCATCGAGGTTTTGCGCGTAGGCTTAGCCTCGCGACGCGCGGCCTTGGCAACATCAAAAGGGTCGGAATCGTCGGTGATCTTGCCGTCCGCCAGGGTGACGATGCGTGTGGCGTACCTGTATGCCAACTCGGGATTGTGCGTGACCATGATGACCAAACGATCGCGCGCAACATCCTTGAGCAAATCCATGACCTGTACGGATGTCGTTGAGTCCAAGGCGCCGGTCGGCTCGTCAGCCAGCACAATCTCGGGATCGTTGATTAAGGCGCGGGCGATGGCGACGCGCTGCATCTGCCCGCCCGATAGCTGGCTCGGGCGTTTGTTAACGTGCTCGCCCAGGCCGACTTTCTCCAACGCCTCGCGCGCACGCTGGCGGCGCTCGGCATGGCCCACACCCGTGAGCGTAAGCGCCAGCTCCACGTTTTCCAAAATGGTCTGATGCGGAATGAGGTTATAGCTCTGGAACACAAAGCCGATGCGGTTGTTGCGATAGGCATCCCAATCGCGATCGTGAAAGTCCTTGGTCGAAATACCGTCGATCAGCAGATCGCCCGAGTCAAAGTGGTCGAGTCCGCCGATAACGTTGAGCAGCGTGGTCTTGCCCGAACCTGAGGGACCCAGAATGGCCACGAACTCGTTATCGCGAAAAGCCAGGCTTACGTTGTCGAGCGCCACCTGCGTAAACGACTGCGTAACGTACCTTTTGCAAATTCCTTTGAGCTCCAGCATGGACGGCAACCTCTCCTGCGCAGGCACCCCGCCCGCTCTCCTCCGCCGTTCGTATTCGACGCGTTTGCCCTACTCTATCCCCATTTTTGGCCTGCTCCAGTGAGAAATGTAACGTACTGCCCCAAAAACGAACGGGACGGCACGCCACGTGGCGCACCGTCCCGCACTTATCATCGATGATGTGACAAAGGGACTGTCCCTTTGTCACATTCGCACCTACTGTTCGCTCTTCGCGAGTGCCTGATCGATCAGTTTGTTGAGCGCCTCGCGCTGCTCAGCGGAGTTGATGCCGCCCATGATCGGCTCTCCCACAATGTTACCGTTCTGGTCGATCACGTAGGTGGTCGGGAACGAGTACAGGTTGGAGGTGAACTTTCCGGCCTCGCTATCCGACTTGAACCAGATGTTCTTGTACGTCACGCCCTTCTTGGAAAGTACGTCCTTGGCGTCTGCCACCTCGTCTTTGTTGCCATCGAGCGTAAAGGAATTAACGCCCACGACCTGGCCGCCCTTCTCGGCAAGCTCCTTGTTGAGCTTCTCCAGATCGCCCAGCTCTCCCACGCACGGCTTGCAGGTGGTAAACCAGAAGTTCATGACGGTGACCTTGTTCTTGGAGAACAGCTCGTCGCTGTTTACATCGTTGCCGTCCAAGTCCTTGCCCTTAAAGCTGGGGAACTTCGTCTCCCCGCTCTCGCCGTTGGTCATGCCTGCGGTCGAGGCATCGACGCTCTCTCCCTCGCCGGGCGTGCTGCCACATCCGGGAAACTCCTTCTCCAGCGCCATGAGCTTATCCTCGATCTCCTTGACCTGCTGCGCGCCGGCCTTAAGCGTCTTGAGCTCGTCAGCCGTAAACTGATCCTTGGCGCCCTCGATGGTATCAAGCAAAAAGTCGCCGTAGTTCTTGCCGTCCTCAATCATGGGAGTGTCTTTGTTGGCCGCAAGAAACACCTTTTCCCATAGGGCGTTATCGCTCGCAAAGATCTCGTTTTCCTTTTGCAGCAGCTGCTGGTACAGCTCGGCCGCCTCCTCGGCGCTCGACGGCTTTTGTGCCACAAGCTCGGCGATTTGCGTATCGCCGCTCGTGGCATCCTTTGCGTCGCCCTTGGGGGCAGAGCACGCTGCGAGAGTCAGCGCCAGCACGGGCAGCATCAACAAGGCCGCAATTTTTGACAGTTTCATGGTTCCTCCGTTTATATCGAAGCTTATATAGATACCTATTTGTTTTCGCAGGCTTGCGCGGGCTGCGCGGGTTTGTCGCCCGTCACACCCAGCCCGTAGCGAAAGCTAATGGCATCGACGGGGCATGCGCCCACGCATTTGCCGCAACGAATGCACTCGGCATGGTTGGGTGTACGCGTAACGTCCACGTCCATCTGACACACTTTGGCGCACTTACCGCACGAGACGCATTTGCACTGGTCAACCTGAATCCCCAGCAACGACACCTTGTTCATGAGTGCATAAAACGCACCAAGGGGGCAAATCCATTTACAGAAGGGGCGGTAGAACAGCACGCTCAGCACCGCAACCACAATGAGGATCGCGAGCTTCCAGGTAAAGAGCTTTCCCAGCGCGGAGCGGATTCCCACGTTCATGATGGACAGCGGAATCGCGCCCTCGAGCACACCCTGCGGGCAGATGTACTTGCAAAAGAACGGGTCGCCCATACCCACATCGTTAACCACCAAGACGGGCAGCAGCACCACGGCAAACAGCAGCACGGCGTACTTGATGTACGTGAGCGGCTTGAGCTTTTTCGTCGAGAGCTTTTTGCCGGGAATCTTATGCAGAAGCTCTTGCAGCCATCCAAACGGGCATAAAAAGCCGCATACAAAACGTCCCAGCAGCACGCCGATCAGGATGAGTGTTCCGGTGACGTAATACGAAAAGCTGAACTTAGACGAGCCCACCACCGACTGAAACGACCCGATGGGGCACGCACCTGAGGCCGCCGGACACGAGTAGCAGTTGAGCCCCGGCACGCAGACGGCTTTGCCCGCCCCCTGGTAGATGCCTCCCTTGGCAAAATTAGGCAGGTGAATGTTGGTCGCAAGCGTTGCCGCCGCCTGAATCAATCCGCGAAATCTCGCCAAAAGATGCGATACGGTATTTTTTCTTTTAACCAATTCCGATACACTCCAAGCACAGCCTGATTGCCTTGGCCAGCACGGCATCTGCCTCGCCGCGCATAATGCCAAAGCCAACCATGGCTACCCCAACGATCAGCAAAGCCACCTGCGCCACAGGCTTAATCGCTTTGAACAATCTGACCACTCCTTTCGTTTCGCGACCCATTGGACCATACCGACTATAAAATCCGTGTTAAGCGCGAATGACTATGCAAGGAGAACGTTATGCGCATCTTGGTCGTCGAGGACGAGCGGGCGCTGTGCGATGCAATCGCACGCAGCCTGCGCAACTTGGCCTATAGCGTCGACTGCTGCTACGACGGGCAGCAGGCCCTCGATCTGCTCGATATCGAGACCTTCGATCTTGTCGTGCTCGACCTTAATCTCCCCCACGTCGACGGCATGACCGTACTCAGGCAGCTCAGAATTACCGATTGTGAGACCAAGGTGCTCGTGCTGTCGGCACGCGGCGAGGTCTCCGACAAGGTAGCGGGGCTCGATGCGGGCGCCAACGACTACCTCACCAAGCCGTTCCACCTTGACGAGCTGGCGGCACGTATCCGCAGCCTCACGCTCAGGCGCTTTACGCAAAGCGATGTTGTCCTGACCTGCGGATCGCTGAGCTTTGACACCAAGGCGCGCGTCGCCTCCGTGGGCGACGAGGCCCTATCCCTCACACGCAAGGAGACCGGCATCTTGGAGTACCTGATGCTTAACCAGGGACGACCGGTGAGCCAAGAGGAGCTCATCGACCACGTATGGGATAGCAGTGTCAACAGCTTTAGCAACGCGACCCGCGTGCACATCTCGTCACTGCGCAAAAAGCTGCGCGGCGCGTTGGGGCACGACCCCATCCGTAACCGAATCGGCGAGGGCTACGTTATGGAGGATGGAGAATGAAAGGGCTTTCGCTGCAATGGCGCATAACGATTATGACGGCACTGCTGACGTGTGCGGCATGCGTACTGACGAACTGCTTGGTCGGCTATACGGGCATGCGCTACATGGATGCCATCGGCAGCGACATCTCGGCCTTTAACGCAACCGGCGAAGATTCGCTCCAGGCGTTCGACCCAACGAAAGCGGCCCTCGATGACAAGGTCACAATCGTCGTAAATGACGCACAGGAGTCTTTTGGCACGACAGCCTGGTACATCACGGCTGGAGTCACACTCCTTGGCGGCGCGCTGGCATACTTTGCGAGCGGCCGTGCACTCAAACCGCTACGGGCTTTTGCAGCTCAGGTTGAGCGTGTGCAGCCTGACAACCTAAGCGAAATCAGACTCAATGAAGATGTGCCCACCGAGCTACAACGATGCAGCGCCTCTTTCAACGACATGATCGCTCGTCTTGGCGAAGGGTTCTCTGCACAGCGTCAGTTTACCGGCAACGCCGCACACGAGCTTCGCACCCCGCTCGCCCTTATGCAAGCACAGATTGAACTATTCATCTCCGAGCACTCCGGTTTGCAACCCGAAACAGCCGAGCTGCTCGGCCTGCTACAAGAACAAACTGAGCGGATGTCGCGGATGACCAAGGTGTTGCTCGAGATGAGTGAGCTCCGCAGCGTTCCTTGCGAGGACGATGTTGAACTTGGTCCCTTGTCCGAAGAGGTCCTCACCGACCTTGCGCCACTTGCCGAAAATAAGGGCATAGCCCTCAACTGTGCTGGAGACGCTTTAGTAATCGGGAGCGACACGCTCCTCTATCGGCTGGTGTTTAACCTGGTCGAAAATGCCATCCGTTACAGCCGCCCCGGCTCGACTGTCAACGTCTCCATCTGCGACAACAACAGCCGCGTGTTCCTGCGAGTCGAGGACCAGGGCCCGGGAATACCCAAGCAGTACCGCGAGAGCATCTTCCAACCGTTCTTTCGCCTGGATAAATCCCGCAGCAGGGCATACGGCGGCGCAGGACTCGGACTCGCGCTCGTTTGGGAGATTGCAGCGCTTCACGGTGGCGCTGTAGAGGTCGAAGCAAGTTCCGAGAACGGGACCACTATGCTCGCAAGCCTTCCAAAACGATCCGCAGCATTAACCGAACAGTAAAACGAAAGGGGTCCCGCACACGTTTGCGCGGGACCCCCTCCCTGTCAATGCAATTCGCCCAAAAGAGTAGAAGCTTACTCCCACTCAATAGTAAAAAGCTCTCTCCAGTTTGTTCCAGTTTGCCGCAGTTTGTTTTGGTTTGTCTTATTTACACCCAGTCTCAAAAAATGCCGCGAATCCATGGGGGTCAAATCTGGGTCACGGATTATCAGGCCACCTGTAGCAATTTTGCGGGTCACAGTGGGTCACGGCAAGCTGCGAGCAGTACCGAATAGTCGCACGAACACTATATGTCAAGGGAGGGCAAGGTAGAGAAGCTCTACAAACCCTTAAAAGATCCTCCCTTCCTGCATGAACTCGAGGATGTTGGCATGGATGGATGCCGCCAAAACTTCTGTGCATCCGTTATCCAGCAGTTGTCTCTTTTGAAAACTAAGATCAGCCGTTGTAATGACCAAGATTGAAAAACATCTCAAGCGCTTTAATACGGTCGGTTTTGGCGAGGAATCCACCACGAGTCTACCCTTGTTCCTTAGCTATGAATGTTTCAACCCTGGTTTCAAGGATCTGACCGGGGCGCAGGTCGTGCTGGTCGATTAGCGTCTCGCATTCCGCCAATCGACCTCTCTCATTAAGCGTTCCATGACTTAGGATCGCAATCAATTGACCAATCGATTTTACAAGTCCGTTAAGCTTATTAAGCGTAAGCACTAATGCTGATTCTGCACTCGCATTCTTGTATGCCAAATTATTTGGATGAACAGATATTGCAAAACATTTCATTTTTGGATACTGAGCTCGTAACCACTCTTTTGCGACCTGAAGCTGTCCATGCTCTTGTTTCGTGAGCGGATTATCCGAAAGTTTTTCGTTTTTTGCTTCAAAGGCAAAAGCAATATCCTCATCTTCAAAAACCCAGGCAACGTCGGGTCCGTCACCGTTATCGTCGTAACGTTTCGAGCTGGCACCAAGGTATTTCCCCAGCAGCTCAAGTTTTGATTCGAATTCTTTTGAATCGCATTGCTTCGATAAGGATTTCAAGTCTGAGTCGAATTTCGTCGACACATCGCTGCTTTTTCGAGTTTGGTACGAAATGAATTCAATTATCTTTCTTGCTTGCAAGCTAACGTCAGAGTCTGAGCTAGAGAACATGGGCTTAGCAAGTGAACGGTTGAGCCCGTTTGCGCGAGTCTGTAGCTCTCTGGAAGTCTCTACATCGTCATCCGAATAGGCAATTTGAGCTGCCAGGCGGAGGACAAGTCCCTTTACTGAATTGTCTATATTTTCACTATTCGTAAATCGTTTTAGGAGCTCGACAGCTCGACCACTCCTGCCTTTGCGCCATTCGTTTAGCGCTTTTCTTTCACAGAGAGCAAAATCTTCGAGCATGCCGTCGTCAACAAATTCAAAATCGTTGACCTTATCTGCCACATAGCTTGACAAATAGGCTGCAAAATCGGGGTCGTCATTGACTCCCTGATCGATAACCTCAACGAAGTCTTTTGCTGACTTTACTTCGTTCATAATGCCTTGCCCGCATTCGATTTGGGCTCTTGTTGTAGGGGTCAAGAACACAGCATGGCGGTTGTCATTAACCCACTCGCAAAGATCGAATCCAATCAAAGCAACGACACAGTAATCACCCGAACCCCTTGTACCTCTGCCCATTGCTTGCTCAATGTTTTGGGCGATTGAGCGGGCATAGACTTTGCTATGGACTAGGATTTTCGACATCAATTTATGGTGATCGGACATCCCCTTGGGGATGCCTGAGACGACAAGCATACGGCATGCATCGCCTGGCAAGTCAATACCGTTGTATCGATTTGCAAATACAATTGGTGTGTCCAGCTTGCTTACCTTCAGGGCGTTTACAGCCTGAACAACCTCGCTTCCTTTTACAGTGGGGATTCCCAATTGTTCCCATTGCTCTGCAGTTGCAAAGCTCGGTTCGAGGACTACGACGCCCTTTTTGTCTTTCGCAAGGGCAATCATTTTCTCGACGAGCGCGGTTCGAAGCTCTTCTTTTGCCCCAATCTCGAGAACCATCCTCCGCCCTACACCAGCAAGTGTTTTGGGGGAGATGACGTTGATGTCATCTTTCTTGCATCCAAACGATCTAACGATTGCACTTTCGTCAGCAAACGTTGCAGACATGTACACTCTTCTAGGTGCTTCTTCGAATGTCGGAAACTTCTCCACAAGGGGAAGAATTGGAGTAATTGAGAATCTGTCACGACTCAGCGTTGCAAGACAGTACTTGAGATCGTCTTTGATGAGATCCCAGCCAAAGCTTATAGAGTTTGCCGTAAGCGTGCCTTTTTTATTTGACGCTGCGAAATCAGAAATGCTTCGGGCGACCTTCTGTCGATGCTTTTCCCACGCCCAGAATGGGACCTCCAGCACCTCTTCGCCAGCTGTGCGAGTCCCAGAAACGAAATCGTCGAAAGTTGACACTTTATCGATATCATCAAAGCTTGAGCGAAAGAGCGTCGCAACTTCTTGATATAAGCCAGGCGCATCCGATGCATTTATCTCCACCGTGAATGCGCTTCGAACCGAGTCAAAGGAAGAGTGCGCATCATCTATGATGATTACTGAAACTTCCTCGGCTTCGGGTCCTCCTTCCAAGCCGAAGGAGGACTTGCCGTTAAAGAGGGCTTGATAATGGGCAACGAGAATCGTTGAGCCATTTCTGAAATCCGCAGTAAGCGATCCCCTTCCGTTATATTCGGAAGCGGGTATTCCAAGTGTCCTTGCTTGTTCGCACACTTGATGGACAAGCTGTTTGTTGTCGACAAGGTACAATGCTCCACGTTTTAGCTCTCGTGCACTAGAGAGGGCAATCAGCAGGCCTATAAGGGTTTTGCCGCCTCCCGTATTAAGCTTAATAACGGTGTCTTTCGTTTTTCTGTTAGCAAACCATGCATCAAGTACCTCAGCCTGGCTGCTATGTAAATCATCAAAGGATTGGGGTTTCGGCAGCCTATCGAAAATCTCATCAGGCTTTATGCGCAGCGTAGGGTTCTGCGATGCTGCCATCTTTTTAAAATCAACCATTTGATAGTCCTTAGCTATGCTGTTCGACGTTGCAAATCAGATGTTGCCTGTTTTGACCATTTCATCGCTTCGAAGCTGCAGTTCGATTCTGCCTTGAGGTTTTCAGTTTGTTCCAGGACCTTCTCAGATACCTCTTCGTCCCGCTCTTGCGGATAACCGTTCTTATAAAGCAGAACGGTAAGGTCCATGTTGAGCTGGCTTTTTAATGTTATCACGCGTTGACCAGTCAGCGTATTGAGCCTTGCCGTCGACGGACTCCTTGATAGCCTTGGCGAGAACAAGGTACTTCTCCTCCTCGTAGGGGAAGCCATGCTCGTTGCGCACCTTCACGAGGATGTCGCAGAAGGCCTTCTCCTCGAATGTAATGCCGAGCTTCTCGAACGACTTCTCGTCTTCGTCCAACTCCTTCATATTGTAGCGCGCCTTGCCGCCTCGGTCGCCGCTCTCGTCCACGAATATGCTGAGCTCTCTCGCCATGGGCTCCTTATCGGGGCAGATAAATCAAAACCACCCCTAAAAGGGGTGGTTTGCTCTTAGGGCATAACCCTTGGATTGCCGGCACGCGTCTAAAGGCGCCGGCCCTCACGGGGTTCGGGCCGCACTGTAGGTTGACCCGTGACGGGCCGGTCAAACCGGCGCTATTTGCGCCCCGGCCCCCTATCGAAGGGGTCCTCGTACTCCTTGACGCTCAGCCGGTCGAGCGCGGTGTCGGCCTTCTCCTGCTCCCGGATGTACTTCGCGATCGTGGCCTCGTTCAGGCCGACGGTGGACACGTAGTAACCCTCGGCCCAGAACTTCCTGTTGCCGAACTTGTACTTCATGTTCGCGCGCCTGTCGAATACCATCAGCGAGCTCTTCCCCTTCAGGTAGCCCATCACGCTCGACACGCTGTACTTCGGCGGTATCGCCAGCAGCATGTGGACGTGGTCGGGCATCAGGTGCCCCTCGATGATCTCTATCCCCTTGTACTGGCAGAGCTTCCTGAAGATCTCCCCAAGGTCGGACCTTAGTTTGGTTGTAGATGACTTTGCGCCTATACTTCGGCGTGAACACGACGTGGTACTTGCACATCCACTTCGTGTGCGACAGGCTGTAGGCCTTCTGGGCCATACGCCACCACCGCCCTCTCGACTCGGATTCCTTGCGACCTGAACAATCGCAAGTGTCCGGCGAGGGGGCGGCTTTGTAAAGCCGGTTGTCCCCACCCGCATAGCGGGTGGTTTCTGATGCGCCGCGCTGCGCGCCCCGCACAGGCTAAAGCCTTTAACTAGAGCGAGGCCCAGTGGGTCCCGCCCTTACAAAACCCGAAGGCTTTCCATGTGTCTGTACTATGAGCCGTTGGGGAGCTAGATGTCAACCGGCATGCCGAGCTCAGTCACCTCATCCTAGGGAACGGAGCAAAGGGGCGTCACTGCTTTTGACGGCGCTCTTAGCTACAGCAGACCTTCCACGAAAGGTTTGAGCTTGACGAGCATCGCGTCGCTTCTGATGACTGTACCTAAATCGAGGTGCTCACTCTTCTCCTTCGTAATCGTCTGAGTGATTACGCCCATGAACAGCAGCCTGGAGCCGATGGCAATTCCGTCGGTCGTGGGATAGCTGCCCTGGTTGAGGATGAAGGCGGGACTGCCGCTGGAGCCCTCGAATACAGATGCGTCAACGAGGAACTCGCGCTTACCCTTGTAGTCGTTCCAAGCGGGCGTGGAAGTCCAGCCTTGCCTGATGAGGGGGGTCTTGTTGTAGTCGTCATAGAGCCCGCTGGGGTATCCGATAAAGGTGATTTGCTCGAGCGCCGCCAAATTGTCCAGCACACTCTTCTTTGGGATGAGTCCAGAGTCGATGGATCGGTAGAAGGGCCTCTTCCCGTTTTCTTCAAGCATGCTGAGAACAGGGGCCACCGGCATCGCAACCAAGTCGAGCTCTCCGAGCTTCTTCCCCTCGATGAATGACTTGTCGAAGTTCACGCTGATGGTCTCGCGTGACGGGGCGTCACCTTCGGCTAGATTGATGACGAAGCGACCCTGAATCACATCCTTGAGGACATGGTGATTGGTAATGAGCAGGGGCACGTTTCGCCCGTCTTCAAGGTCATAGGAAAAGAAGAATCCTGTACCCGAGACGCCCGTGCCTTCGGTAGTAATGCCCACGATGGGGACCGTGGTAAAGAGCAGCTGTGTGCTCGTATCATTAATGTTCATCGGTCTTGGTCTCCTTGTCATCGGGATCCGCCAGGTGTTCTAGGACGCGTTCGGCCAGATCAGATTTGCCCTGCTTCTCTTCTTTTCGGATAAAGATAAAAGCGACAAAGAGTCCTACTGCGCCACACGGTGCTACGCAGAGCATCAAGATACCGGGCAAAGATGCGAGATTGACAGATGACGACAAACCCCCGAGAAACCAGCCCAGGAACGTTGTCGCAAGACCTAAAAGGATGTCAGGTTTGTAGGAAGGGCGCTCCTGCTTGGCCTGAAGGAGCATCTCCCTTGCTTTTCTCAGGTCGCTGTCGCGCTGTCCGACGTATGATTCCTGCAGGTATTCATTGGGGATGCGAACCTCGTGGTCCTGGCGCACGGCGACGTGCTCCCGGTCATTTATGAGGTGGATGCCGTTACTTGCCTCTCCAACGCTAGTATTGTCGCCCATGTGCTCGAATACGCTGTCGAGGTCAGCCCACCTGACTCTATGGGCAAGCGCCCGGTCTTGTGGTGGGTTCTCTTGACCTTTCTCCACCAGATCTCCTTCGAACAAAGTCCTAGCGTCTTGCGGAGGTTTATGGTCACAGCAGAGACACCATGGTTCAACCAATATATCGATGGATAGATTATACCGTGCGGCTGATATGGCGACCAAGGGATGCTGCCGGCACGGCTGTGGGGTGCTAGCGACTTGCAGATTGCTGGTGACAGGCTACTACTAGCGGCGTGGCTTTGCTGTTGGCTCACTCCGCCGCCCGCCTCACGGCGCCGGGGGTTTCTCGGCGCAGTGAGGCGGCATCGGTTGTTCTAGCTGTTCTGTGCCAATAGGCTGTTTACACCCGGGTAGTGACAAATAAGGAGGGCTCCCACATGCTGCGAGTTGTCTAGACGAACAGCAGAGAAGCCCTCCCATGGAGCAACATCCTAACGCAAGGCTCACCCCGAGGGGGCGCGAGACGCTCGTCTCGCGCATAGAGTCCGGCCTCGGCGTCGCCGAGACCGCGCGTCAGATGGGCGTCAGCCGCCAGACGGCGAGCAAGTGGCTGCGCCGCAGCAGGTCCGGAGAGCCCATGTCCGACCGCAGTAGCCGCCCGCGCAGGCTCGCGAGGTCCACGCCGCGCGAGATCGAGGACCGGGTCCGCGAGGCGCGCTCGTCACTGCCGCTCGCCCCGCCCGGGCTGGCGCCGGGCGCGCTATGCTTAGGGAGCGGTGGGCGCCTCCGGGGCAGCAGGGGACTCGGACGCGGTGATGCCGGAGGTGTCGACCTCGCCGATTCCGGCGAGCTGCTCGATGAGGGGGAGGCCCGTCGGGTCGTCCACCTCGACGCCGCCGAGCACGATGGTGCTGTCACGCGTGTCGATTTGGGTTGTGAACACGGCCGGGTCGAAACCCGAAGCGATAAAGCCAATGCCCGCGAGGACAACACCCGCAGCAACGAGCCCGCCCGCCACGGCGAGGTAGATCTTCTTCGCGCTGGTCATGGTACTCATTCCTTTCTACGCCGCGAGATGCGCGGCAGCGCCGCCCTTCTCGCCCTTACCCTTCCAGAAGGGCGAGGCGGCCTTCCTCGCCCAGAGCGCCGAGAGGCGCGCAATTTGTTTTGAGGCGGCCCAAGCGCCAGCACCAACGAAGAGCGCCACGCCGACGAGGCCGAGCCCCGCGCCCGCCGAGGCGAGGGCGTACGGGAAGTGGCCGATGATGACGCCGCTTATGGCAAGCAGGAGCTCAACTACGCCCACGCCCCCGAGTGCCGCCGCGACGATCCACACGCAGAGCGCCAGCACCCAGATGCAGATATAGACCGTGACGGCCACGGCGGCGAAGGCGGCGAGCAGCGGCACCCACACCGGGGAGCCCACGATGGTCAGCACCAACAGCAGCGCGGTGCTGCGCCGGCGCGTCCTCGCGATCGCGCGCGGCACGGCGGGCAGGTCGTCGAGCGTGGCCTCCGCCACCTCGCCGGGCGTGCCCATGGCGGCCACGGCCTCCTCCTCGCTCATACCGTCCTCCATGCGGTCGGCGATGGCCTCCGCATAGAACGCCTTGGTCTCCTCCACCTGCTCGGCCGGCAGGCAGGCGAGCAGCTCGCCCAACCGGCCCAGAAACTCATCGCGCGTCATGGTGCGCCCCCTCAACGTATGCGTAAATCTCCCGTACGGACGGCCACTCGGCCAGGAACTCCTCGATGCGCGCTCGCCCGTCGTCCGTGATGCGGTAGTACCGGCGCAGCCGCCCGTTGTGCTCGGCGGAGCGTGCCGTGATGCACCCGGCCTTCTCCAGGCGCTTGAGCAGCGGGTAGAGCGTCGACTCTGTGAGCCCCATGCTCGCCGGTACGTCCTTCACGATCTGGTAGCCGTAGGACTCCTCGCCGGAGACGGCCGCGAGCACGCAGGCCTCCAGGAAGCCGCGCTTCATCTGTGCCTCCATCCGCACACCTCCTCTCGTCATATACTATGCTATACACACTATACGATGCAAGGTATTAGACGTCAACTCTCATCGCGAAGATTCTCCGGCCCCTGCGCGCTGCGAACGTGATGTCGCGGGGCGGTTGGCATTATGCATGAAACGTCAAGTAACGCTCTTTTGATCCACTTCCGCTCGGCCCCATATGCCTTGTACAACGCCCTCTTCGGCCTCGGGTTCAAGAGAGCCGCTAGGCTGGACGTGCCGGACGGTAAGGTGCTGGACGCCATGGTGGACTTCTCCGATGCCATGCGGGTCATGGGTCTACGCCGATGGAGGCCCACGCACGCGGCAGGGCTCGCCCGTCACCGCTGGTCGCCGGACGGTCCCCACGCCCCGCTCGCCAACGCGCAGGCGACAGCAGCAGTCCAGCGCTGGCTAGAGACGACGGAATGCCCAGAAGATGCGTTTCCCATCGCTGCGGAAGAGCTTTTTGCAGGGGTGGCAGTTTTTCTATATCCCAAGGTCAGCTAAGCTTCGATAGCCACCTTGGGAGCATCGCCAATAGACTCTTCCTTTATACGTTCGGCATAATCGCAGGCGATACCCACAAATTCCAGTCCCGAGCGACAAGAGTACAATTGCTGCTAATGTTGCCACCTGATGGGAGATGGAAGATGGACTGCGATGGCTACCCGCGCATTCCCATGCCGTTGATGTGCACTGCCTTTGTGCCGGGGCAGATTGACGCTGCGGTTGCAGGCATTTCCGACCCCGATTCACGCACCATCGCCTCGGCAGAAGCGCTGTACTTTCGCGGACAGGCCACACTCGCCGCCGAGACAGCACGCCCCTATCTTGACGCCACCGACCCCGCACTGCGCTATTCCGCATGCCTTATCTGCGGATATGCCAGTCTGTCGCTCAACCGTATCGCCGATGCCCGCCGTTGCCTTGCGGGCATCCTCGAAATACCAACTGACGATGAATCGCCCGCCGTCCACGCCACGCATATCCTGTTCGCCTCCGCCGCGAGCGTCCTGCTGCACTTGCCTTCCCCGTATTCCGCCGAAGAGTTTTATCCGCTTGCGGCACATCTGCCCGAAGGCCTGCGCCTGTTCGCCAGCTACGTGATGGCGCATGCCCTGTACCTGCGCGGCGAATATGGCCGCAGTCTAGGCATGGCGGAAAACGCCCTGATCATGAAACAGGGAAGTTATCCCATCTCGGAGCTGTTCCTGCACCTGTCGGCTTCCATGGCCTGCATGAGTCTCAAAGACGTGGGCGCCGCAAAAACGCACTTCGGAGCTGCTTGGAACATTGCGCGCCCCGACGGCCTCATCGAGCTTATCGGCGAGCACCACGGCCTTTTGCAGGGGCTTATCGAGGCATGCTTAAAATCGCAATACCCCGATGATTTCGCTCGCATCATCGAGATCACGTATCGATTCAGCTACGGTTGGCGGCGCATCCACAACCCCGATTCGGGCGAGGACGTGGCCGACGATCTAACGACCACAGAGTTCACCATGGCCATGCTCGCCTGTCGTGGGTGGACCAACGCCGAAATCGCACGCCATATGGGAGTATCGCCGGGTACCGTCAAAAACCGCCTATCCGGCGTATACGCAAAGCTTGGCATCGGCACACGCGCCGAGCTGGTCGCGCATATGTTGCGTTAGCGACCGGGCTGCCAAGCGCATCGAACGCGTTCCGGAACCCGGCGCTTCGCTCGATCAATTTGGACATTTTGACCCTTGAACGGCACTACCGCCACGAAGCGCCTTCTCGCAAAATTGGATTATTTCCACCGATATTTGCGGGATGGGAGCCCAAAATGCTTGATCGCCGTTCGTTACTTATCGCCGGAGCATCCTCACTGGCAAGCATTATGTTGCCGCGCGTGCCGGGAAGCGCAAACGCCTTCATATTGCCGCTCACGCCCACCGAAGCCTATGCCGACGAAAAAGATCCCTTCAAGGTCTTGGTGCTCTCGCGCACCATGTTTGGCGTGGTGGTAGTCGATGTCGCTCATAAGAAGAATCCCATCGCAGGTGCCAAGGTCACGCTCACGTCGCGCTACGTCGCAGGCAAGCAGCTCGCCGCCACGACCGATGAAGAAGGCACGGCCATCTTTGAGGTCGCCCCTCTTTCGGAAGGCTACGTGGACGAGGCAACGCTTCTCGACGCGTACGACTTTAACGGCGGCATCTCCATTAGCATGGCGGGCTACCGTGATGTCGAGATTCCCCTTGCGCGTATCCAGGGCGGCACCGCCATTACCGCACCCACACGTCCGCTCTCCGATGGCGAGCCGTACTTTCGACAGCTCACATTCGACGAATGGGACATCCAGTACGCTGAAGCCACGTTCATGGCATTGCCGAAGGACGACACGGCAAACGAGCAGCCCGATACGCACGCCTTTACCGTGCAGACTCATCTGCCGCAGGGCGGGCAGGCAACATTGCATATCAATAAAGTGATGCCCGCTGCGGGCAGCTCAACCGAAACCGTCACGCAGATTGGCCAGATCAAGGCCAGCGCATCAGGCGCGGATAATCTGGCGACGTTCACACTCGAAGACAAGTTTCTCGACGCGGCATCGGGCCTTCTGGAGGAAGGGTGCAAGCTGCGCTTTGTTCTCGACTATCAGGGCAAAACCTACACGCTCTCCTCCCCCATGGCCGTTGTCACTGCGCCGGCCGCAAAGGCAGAATCGGGCTCGACCACTATCGTCCCCACTACCATGGACCAAGAGGTCACTCCGTTTGATTTCCCCGCGGCGTTTCCCGGCATCGGCGGCAATAAGTTCACGTGTTGGATGCCCACATTTCCGATCCTCTTCGATTTCTCGTTTGCTGGATACGTGCTGTTTGGCGGAGGATACAAACCAGCCAGCTATATGAACGATTCGGGCAACCCTGATCCGGAATACTGGAAGAAATCGCCGCGCGAGTCGGGCGCCAAGCAGGCAAACCGCTATCTCGACGAGATGGAGGGGAAGTGGAATCAGTACAAGAGTATGAGTGCCGGTTCGGGCACCGATCCAAGAAACACCAAGCTCCTTCGCCACCATTGCACGCCGCTGTTCACGATGGATATCGCCACACAGCTGTACGGCTCGCTCGCCTACGATTGGGTGGGCAAAACCTGGGGTAACAACAACGACCCCGCATACGGCAATATTAAGGCCCTCTTCCAGGTAAGAACCGACCTCAATTGGACCGAGCAGTTTACCCTAGGACCGGTGCCGTTTTTCCTAAACGTCAACCCCTGGGTGCTGGCGAAGCTGGCGCTCGCCGTGGGCGCCCACACGCACGGCAGCGGCGCGGCGTTTTTTAAAAACATTTCGCTCGACTATTCCAACACGTCGGGCTCGTTCACCATCCAGATCGGACTTGCCGTCACCTTTGGCGCCGGCGTTGCAGGCGTCGCTTCGTCTGCCGTGCGCGGCGCCGCATCCCTCACGCTGTTCATTGGGTACGAGAAGGCAGATGGACACCAGCTTCCGCGGCTGCGCGTAGGTGCAGACGTCGATGTCGACGTGATACTCCAGTTCGTAATGTTCAAGTGGACCACCAAGGCTTGGTCGGGGTCGTGGCCCACACTCATCGATTCGTGGAATATGTCGGTGAACAATGGCGACCAGTATGTGCTCCAGCGTTCCGAGCTCGCATTGGGTGGGGATACGCCTTACACGCTGGATGCCCGCTTCGGCTCGGCCGGCAGCATCGAGGCGGGCGGCGTGCCGCAATTTATCGCATCGGCCACCATCGTCACCAACGCCGAGTTGCTCGCACGCGCCGAGGTTAAGGCCACTGCCGTAAACGCCGCGCCTGTCGTGCGCGATTGGGATCAAGCGGTCACGCGCATTGAGCTCGAGGCGGATTCAGAAAGCGACGACACGGGACAGATCGAGCATTTCGTCCATGCACTGGTAGAGAACGACGAAAACGCCGCGCCGATGTATGAGTACACCTACATCGGTCAGTCAACGAACGCCGTTGCGGACCCGAACGCCAATTCTGCCGGCGTGTCGGAGGACGAGCGTGGCGGCATAAAACCCTCGAGCGACAACGTGCTGTTTTCCGGCGTGCTCAGCGAAGCCCACATGAAGCTAACGATGATTGCCGGCGTAGAATGCCTGTTCCGTATCGCCTCGGTGCGCTACGGCGACAATGGCCGCTCGCGCCTGGTGGTGCACACAAAGGCAAACGGCACATGGTCCGCTCCCACGCCCGTGGACTTTCCCCTTGGGTTTGGCGAGGGCGACGTGGAGCGCGACGGCATATTCGATTACGACTTCGACGTGGTGGAATATACGGACGGAAGAGGAAACCAGGATGCCTACGTGCTGCTGGTCTCGGGCGAGCGCCCCGCCGGCGACAATACTCTTTTCGATACGGCAAGCACAGCCGGTATGCTGTCCGTTGTGCGCCTGCGCATAAGTAATGACGAGATCCGCGTGGTGTCGCATGCGTCATGGCGCAGCATCTCGCGCGGCCGCCTGCAAGAGGATGGCTACCATTGCCTTCAGTGCCCGCGTATCACGGTGGGCAAGACGCTGGTCGACGGGCGCCTGTCGGGTGCCTACCTCCACCGCCGCGGAACCACCGCAGAAAAGGCGCTCGGCAACGAGGCTGAGGTTGCGCTGGAGTGCTTTGCCCTGTGGTCGGACGTTTCGGGCGACAGCCTGACGTTCCGCCAAGTTCTCCGCTTTCCGCAAGCACCGTCGAGTATCGAGCTGGGCGAGCCCGAAAATATCAACGGCAAAATGGTGGTGCCCGTTGCGTACGAGACCGCAGACGGCTGCGGCTGCGCATCGTACGCCGTGATTGGCCAGTCCATTGCGGGCTGGGGCGTTATGTCACCAGACGCCACGGTGCCCCGTGCGGTGCCGTGGCCACAACACTCGGGCTTTTTGGCAACCGTCAACGAGCAACTGCAGCACATTACTTGGACGCGAGGCGCATCGGCATTTGCAACGCAGCCCGTGGGTGCCGCAGGCTGTGGCCCGGCATCGTTTAGCGTGAGCAACAACGGCAGGTGCGTGCTCTATGTAGAGAACACCGATGGCAAGGTGGGACAAACCTACGACGAAGAAGGCAACCCGGTAGCAGTGATGGGCAAGCACTTCCGCATCTTCGCCAGCACCTTGGCAGGCGATCTGTTCACGGAGCCGTTCGTGATGTGCGAACTGGACCATCCCGTCGATCAGATAACGACATTTTTGACGTCGGGAGGCATGCTCTCCGCGCTCGCCACGCACATTGTGAGCGCGGAGCAGAGCAAGGCGGAGCTGCACGGCATCGAAGTGCCCTTGGTGGCGTGTGCCACTCCGACGGGCGCGGTCGCTACCTCGGGCGCGGTGGTGCCCGGAGCAGCAGGCGAGTCCTTCATGGTCACGGTGCGAAACGACGGCAACACTTTGCTGACCGCCGGCACGATCGATCTGTACCGAGAGGGCTCCAGCCAGCCGTTCTCCAGCGCATCCATCGGATTCGGAGCGAACGCACGCATGGCTTCGATCTACGATCCAGAGCTTGCCGAAGACGCTTCGGCCAACGACATGGCACACGTGAAGTACGCGCTCGAGACGCTGGGCACACGTTTTGCAACGCACCCACTGGTAGCCGACAACGGCAACGCCGTGCTGGCACCGGGTTGCACGGCACAGTTCCGCATGAGCTTCGCTATCCCCGAGAGTTGGAGCGACGAAGTGGGCAAACGCGTAACGCTGTATGCGAAGGCGCGTGACCTGGTGGCGCTCGATCCCGTAACGCTCAAGGAAATCCGACCGGGCGCAAACTCGGCGCTGGGTGCCGTATTGCACGAGCTTCATGTGCCCGACGCGGCATGCGAACGCTCAGAAGTGCAGGTCGGCGTATGCGACAGCGCGGATACGACAGGACTTCACGACGCCCCGATGACAGCAGACGGCGATGGTGGCTCGAGTGGCAGCGGTACTGACGAGGGCGGCGGCTCCGGCGGAAGCAGCTCCGGCAGCGGCAAGAACCACGGCAATAACAAGCGCTCCGGAAAAGCGGGCGCGCTTGCGGGCACGGGCGATGTCAACGCTCCCCTTACGGCAGCCGCTGCAGCACTCGCCGCGGCAGGCGCGGGCCTCATCGCCTACAGCGCCCGCCGCACGGCGCTCGAAAAAGACACCGCCAATGAGGTCAAATCGGATAGGCCTCGCTAGCTCCTAGTTACTTTTGTGAGAGACGCCGACTCGGCTCATCGAACATCAAAATGGGCTGGCCCCGATAACTCGGAGCCAGCCCTGAGTCGCCTGACGTAAGAATCGCGGCGTTACTTGAGCTTCAGTGCCTCCATCATGGGCACGGCGGCATCCCAGTCGATCTTCCAGCCAATCGACACGCGGACGGTCTCGCCCGTCGCGGGAGCCGTCGCAAATAGCGTATGGCCGTTGTCGGGACCGGTAAAGCGCAGCCACGTTATGCCGTTGTACTCGACCTGGTCGGTTGTCGTTTCCTTGCCTTCATAGATCTGCTCCAGGCTTGCAACTTCCTCCTCCGGCGAGCGCGGGAAGATGCTGATGTTCAGGCGTCCTCCAGTCTCGTCGTGGAAGAAGTTTGCCTTTTCGTGCTCTTCGTTGGACGAATCCAGCGTGTACCCATCGGCGGCCTCGATGCTGTACGATGCGCAGTCGATGCCCGTTAAATCTGCCTTCTCGCCAGAATCGGCCACGCCGCCGGCCGCCTTGAACTCCTTGGTCTCGCATCCCGTGGTGTCAAAGTGCATGGCCTCATGATTCTTGGCGGGGGCGTAAGCGTCTACGAACTCGACAGTGATGGGCCCGTAGTACGCCGTCTTGGGCGCCCAGAAATACACGTACTCAACGGTCTCGCCCGGGCCGATATCTGGCCTCTTGGAAAGATCGATGCCCTCGTGAAGCTCATCGGGAGCCTCACTTGCAACGTAGTCGAGCACGGCCGCCTTGCCGGAAGTAAACAACGGGTCGCCTGCCTCAAGATCGCCCTGGGCAGCATGCACGTTAAAGGAACTGAACGTCCTGTTCTTTGTGTTGTTGTTGGTAATCTTGATGTGCAGGTAAAAGCCGTCCTGCTTCTTGGCATCACCGCGATAGAACGTACCGTGAGCCACCGACTCATAGGTAATGCCTGCCACCTCGACCGTCTGCGACTCATAGGCCTTGGGCTTCTCGGCCTTCTCCTGCACAGGTGCGCTCCCGCCCGAGCCACTCGGCGCATTACCGCCGCAGCCAGCCACCGTACATGCCAGCACGGTCGAAAGCGTCACGGTGGGAATTCCTAACAGCAGCTTCTTCGTCATGGGCTTCATCATCCTCACCGCTCCTTTCGGCTTGCAGCTCATCCGTTGCCCGAGTCCCAAGTCGACCCCGTGGCATCGGCTTCCACTATGAGCGTATGACGAAACACGGCGCGGGCGAAGTGACCCACGGCCCAAATAACGACCCGCCAGCGTTCCTTGTGGGCCAAAGGGACTCGCACACGCACGCCCGTGGCCCATAAAACGAGACGCTTGTCCCAATGTTCGATTCGGGACAACAATCCGCACGACACGTTTTACCCGTTATCCGAACGATTGTTCGATGGATTTCGTGTTGGTTGGAATCGCCCAAGGGCTGGGCTATGCTACCTTGACTATCTATATGACTTAAACGCAGCAAAGGAGCACCGAGAGAGCGAGTATGGCAAAAAACACCGCAAACTATGGTAACGACAGTATCCGCCAGCTCAAGGACGAGGAGCGCGTACGCCTGCGCCCCGCCGTCATCTTTGGCTCGGACGGACTCGATGGCTGCGCGCATGCCGCCTTCGAGATCCTGTCCAACGCCGTTGACGAGGCGCGCCAGGGCTACGGCAAGCTCATCACCCTTACCGCCTTTCGCGATGGCTCCATTCAGGTAGAGGACAACGGCCGCGGCTGCCCGCTCGACTGGAACCCTTCCGAGAAGCGCTTTAACTGGGAGCTCGTCTTCTGCGAGCTCTACGCCGGCGGCAAGTACAACAATAACCAGGGCGGCGACTACGACTTCTCGCTCGGCACCAACGGCCTGGGCTCCTGCGCGACCCAGTACGCTTCCGAGTACATGGACGTCACGGTTTGGCGTGACGGTAACAAGTATTCCCTGCACTTTAAGAAGGGTAAGGTCGTCGGCGCCAAAAAGAAGGCGCTCGAGATTGAGCCCAGCGACGAGGACCGCACCGGCACCACCATCAAGTGGCGCCCCGATCTTGAGGTCTTCACCTCCATCAGCATCCCCCACGATTGGTATCGCGAGACCATGCGCCGCCAGGCCGTGGTCAACGCCAACGTTACCTTCCGCCTGCGCATCGAGGGCGACGATGGCGAGTTTTCCGAAGAGGACTTTTGCTACCCCAAGGGCATCGAGGACTATGTGCTCGAGAAGGTCGGTGCCGACTACCTCACCGAGCCCTTCTTTATCGAGGCCGACCGCCGCGGTCGCGACCGCGAGGACCTGCCCGACTACAACGTCAAGATTACCGCGTGCATGTGCTTCTCGCGCACCTTCATGATGCAGGAGTACTACCACAACTCGTCATGGCTCGAGAACGGCGGTTCGCCCGAAAAGGCCGCCCGTAGTGCTCTGACCAGCGCCATCGATGCCTACATCAAGCAACAGGGCAAGTACAACAAAAACGAGAGCGGCATTAAGTGGCAGGACGTCCAGGACTGTCTGGTGCTGGTGACCAACTGCTTCTCCACCCAGACGTCCTACGAAAACCAGACTAAGAAGGCCATCAATAACCGCTTTATCCAGCAGGCGATGACGGCATTCTTTAAGGAGCGCCTCTCGACCTATCTGATCGAGAACAAAGACGCCGCCAACAAGATCATGGAGCAGGTGCTCATCAACAAGCGCTCGCGCGAGAACGCCGAGAAGACGCGCCAGAGCATCAAGACCAATCTGCAGCAGAAGACCGACATGGCCAACCGCGTGCAGAAGTTCATCGACTGCCGCTCCAAAGACAAGGACCGTCGCGAGATCTACATCGTAGAGGGCGACTCGGCAGCAGGCGCCATCCGCACCTCGCGCGATGCCGAGTTCCAGGGCGTTATGCCCGTTCGCGGTAAGATCCTCAACTGCCTGAAGGAGGACTACCCGCGCATCTTTAAGTCCGACATCATCATGGACCTCATGCGCGTGCTGGGCTGCGGCGTGGAGATCAAGGACAAGCGCATCAAGAACCTTGGCGCCTTTGACCTGGACAACCTCAACTGGAACAAGGTCATCATCTGTACGGACGCCGACGTCGACGGTTACCACATTCGCACGCTCGTCCTCACCATGCTCTATCGACTGGTGCCCACGCTTATCGACGAGGGCTACGTGTATATCGCCGAGTCGCCGCTCTACGAGATCAACTGCAAAGAGAAGACCTACTTTGCCTACACCGAGCTCGAGAAAAACGGCATCCTCAAAGAGATCGGCGACCAGAAGTGCTCGATCAACCGCTCCAAGGGTCTTGGTGAAAACGATCCGGACATGATGTGGCTCACCACCATGAACCCCGAGACGCGCCGCCTAATCAAGGTGGAACCCGAGGACGTCACCAAGATGGAAACCATGTTCAACCTGTTGCTGGGCAACGACGAGGCGGGCCGCAAGCGCCATATCTCCGAGCACGGCAAGGAATACCTGGACCAGCTGGACCTGCAATAGCAGCAAATCGATAACGACGGCCCATAAGAAGTTCAAGAGGAAATCGTGGCAAAGAAGAAGACGAAGAACCAGCCCAAGAAAAAGCAGGTCAACGCCGAGAACGTCATCGGCCTGCACTCCGAGGTCACCGATCAGCCGATCACGCAGACGCTCGAGGTCAACTACATGCCCTACGCTATGAGCGTCAACGTCTCGCGTGCGTTCCCCGAGATTGACGGCTTTAAGCCCTCGCACCGCAAGCTGCTCTACACCATGTACAAGATGGGTCTGCTCAAGGGCGAGCGCCAAAAGAGCGCCAACATCGTGGGCCAGACCATGAAGCTCAACCCACACGGCGACGCCGCCATCTACGAGACGATGGTGCGCCTGGCCACGGGCAACGAGGCGCTGCTTGCTCCTTTCGTGGAGTCGAAGGGCAACTTTGGCAAGTACTATTCGGGCGACCTGAGCTACGCCGCCTCGCGTTACACCGAGGCCAAGCTCTCCCCCATCAGCGCCGAGATCTTCAAGGACATCGACAAGGACCCGGTCGACTTCGTCGACAGCTACGACGGCGCCATGAAGGAGCCGCGCCTGCTGCCCACCACGTTCCCCAACATCCTTGTCTCGGCCAATAAGGGCATCGGCGTCGCCATGGCGTCCGACATCTGCGGTTTCAACCTCAACGAGGTCTGCACCGCCACGATGCACTACCTGAAGGACCCCGACTGCGACCTGCTCGAGTACATGCCCATGCCCGATTTCTCGACCGGCGGCGAGATTATCTACCGCCGCGAGGAGATGGAGAAGATCATCGAGACCGGTCTTGGCAGCTTCCAGATTCGCTCCCGCTGGCGCTGGATTCCCGAAGAGCGCATCATCGAGGTGTACGAGATTCCCTACACCACCAAGACCGATGTCATCATCGAGCGCATCGTCAAGCTCTCCAAAGAGGGCAAGGTCAAGGAGATTGCTGACATCCGCGACGAAACCGACCTCTCGGGCTTGCGCATCGCCATCGACCTTAAGCGCGGCGTCGACCCCGACAAGCTCATGGCCAAGCTCTATCGCTCGACCACGCTGCAGGATTCGTTCTCGTGCAACTTCAACGTGCTCGTCGACGGCTATCCCCGTGTTATGGGCGTGCGCCAGATCCTGCACGAGTGGGTCAAATGGCGTATTGAGTCCACGCGTCGCCGCATTAACTTTGACCTGGGCAAAAAGTCTGAGCGCCTGCACCTGCTGCACGGCCTTGAGGCGATTCTGCTCGACATCGACAAGGCAATCGCCATCATCCGCGGCACCAAGCTCGAGGCCGAGGTCGTGCCCAACCTTATGAAGGGTTTCGATATCGACGAGACCCAGGCCGAGTTTGTTGCCGAGCTTAAGCTCCGCAACATCAACGAGGAGTACATCCTCAACCGCACCAAGGATATCGCCAAGCTCGAGGGCGAGATTGCCGAGCTCGAGGAGATCCTCTCGAGCGAGGAGAACATCAAGAAGGTCATCAGCGACGAGCTGGCCGCGGTCAACAAGAAGTACGTGATGCCGCGCCGCACGGGCAGGATTGAGCCCCATGAGGTTATCGAGGTGAGCCTGGAGCCCGAGGTCGAGGAGTACCCGGTCACCATCATGCTCTCGCGCGATGGCTACCTTAAGAAGATGACGGACCGCGTGCTTAAGAAGGCCGCCACGCTCAAGTACAAGGACGGCGACAAGCCCTTTATCGAGTTCCCGTCCTCTAACACGCACGAGCTGCTCGTGTTTACCAACAAGAGCCAGGTGTACAAGTGCAAGGTTGCGGCGTTTGAGGACACCAAGTCGGCCCAGCTGGGCTCGTACCTGCCCACCGATCTTGAGATGGAACCCGACGAGAGCGTCATCTGGGTCATCGACCCCGAGGATTACAAGGCCGACGTGCTGTTCGTCTTTGAGAACGGCCGCGTGGTGCGCGTCGCGCTTTCTGGATACGTCACCAAGACCAACCGCAAGCGCCTCAAGAACGCCATCTACGGTGGCAGCAAGCTGCTGTATGCCCAGGTGCTCAAGGAAGATCGCGACCTCGCGCTGGTCTCGAGCGACTACCGCCTGATGAACTTCAACACGTCGCTGCTCAAGACCAAGACGACCACCAACACGCAAGGCGTCCAGGCTTTCACGGCCAAGAAGGGCCGCTCGGTCACCACCGTCGGCACGACCGAGGAGATTCTTGGCGCCGGCGTCTCGGCCGAAAAGTTCACCGCGCAGAGCCTACCTTCCGCCGGTGCCCTCATGAAGGAAAACGACATGCCGAGCCTGTTTGACTAGGACGACGGCGACCAAACCGTCATGGTTTAACTAAGCAGCGGGGCCCGGAGCGCAGCAACATCGCGCTCCGGGCCCCATGCATTACAGCAGCATCATCCCTATAGACAAAATGCCGCATAAAGTGGAACAGACATAAGCCCATCATTCATTCCAAAGGGCTTAGTCGATAGCCTGATAAGGCGCACGCCCGGATGGGTCTTTTTAAGTGAGGACAGACTTCGAGATCTTGTGTTCTCTCCCGCCTTGACTTCAATCGCAGACAAGCATCCCTGCTTCTCTACTACAAAGTCGATTTCCGCACGATTATCTCGCGCCCAATAATGCAGCGGATAGCCCATGGCTGAAAGCTGTTGGGCAACGTAGTTTTCGGTAAGTGCACCCATGAATGTGCCGCCGATACCGGCAAGAATATCGGCGCGTTGAGCACCGGCCTTGGAGACGAGCAGCCCTGTATCCGCCTGATAGATTTTAAAAGCAGAAGGGTTAACGAAAGCCTCTAAAGGGCTTTCGATCTGCCCGACTAGGCTGCAGCGCGCCACCGTACCCGACAATACAAGCCAGTCGAGAGCATCTCCAAAGAGAGACGCATTGCCCCCCGCTCGCACTACCTTGTATTGAAATTTACGATTCTCTTTGGCAAGCTGCTGTGGAATGGAATCGAAGCACGCACGCGTCTTTGCGCTCAAGCGCTCATCAGCATATTTATTAGTGTCGGCGGAGTATCCGTCGAGAATAATCCGATGCTTTTCGGCCACATCAATGATTGACTGATCATCGATGTACGTTTGGACCGCCTCGGGCATTCCGCCAACAACAAGATACTGCCGATAGAGCCCAAGCGCCTTTTCATGAAGGCTTGGCGCAAGAGGACCCATAAACTCGAATGATGAGCGTATCTCGTCGACCAGCTGATCGTGCCCCATCGCCCAGAGAAACTCCTCGAAATCGAGTGGAGTCATCTCAATCAAGTCGGTCTTTCCGACGGGGAACGAATACGACTGATGGTTAATGGCAACCCCAAGAAGCGACCCAGCAGCCGCAACGTAATACTCGGGAGCATCTTCGCAAAAGTATTTAAGGGAAGTGAGCGCTTCCTCGCATGCCTGGATCTCGTCAATGAACAGTAAGGTTTTGCCAGGCACGATACGCTGTCCCGTACGAGCCTCGATCGCGCGTACGATCGAATGAGGGTCAAGACCGCCCGAAAAATCCGCTCGCGCCGACCGGTCGTTCTCAAGATTAACGTAGACAACCGATTCGAAAAGATCCTGGGCGTACGTTCTGAGCAGATAGGTCTTGCCACACTGGCGCACGCCTTTGACCAGCAAAGGTTTTCTATCAGCCCTGTCTCGCCATTCCCTAAGGAGCTCGTCTGCCTTGCGACGCATACGCAACCTTCCCTCATGAACTTCTGTTTGACAATATTTTAACGCGGATTAATTTGTTTTCAGTTATTTTTCTGCGTTTAATAATTGTTCTATACGGCACTTGAGGGAATACACCCCTATCTCTTGGTAAGGATAGCAAGCATTTCCACCAACGCTGATTGCCATGCGTTCTTCTTGTCCTTAGGCGAGCTTGCGAGCGAGCTCTCGCACCTCTTCCAACTTGGGCGACGATGCCATGCTGTCGCGCTCGGTCATGCCGCTAATGGTGACAATGCCCTGGTCCTCCCACTTGCAGTACGCGCAGGTTGACTTGTACATAGCGATCGCCGCATCATAGGCGCCCTCGCTGTGGCTATCGAGCAAAAGGGCCGTCTTGGTGAACGGGAAGCCCGTAGCACCAAAGGCGTACAGACGGTCAATGGCGGCTTTCTCCTGCGCAGTGATATCAAACCAGTAGATAGGCGAAGCGAAGACAACCATATCGGCGCCTTTCAATGACTCGATCACGTCGGCCATGTCGTCCTTCTGCACACAGGTGCCCTCATGGGTAAAGCAGTACTGGCATCCCAGACAACCAGCGATCTTCTTGCTGGCAACGCGGACGACCTCGACCGTATTGCCGCCCTCACGCGCGGTCTCGGCAAACGCCTCGACCATGGTGTCGGTATTGGCGCCCTTGCGCGGGCTACCACTCAATACAACGATTTTCATAGGATTCCCTCCCCTTCATACTGCAGGCGCGCGGCATGTTTTTTTGTAACCAAAATGAATGGAGTTAATCAATCGCCTCGTTTCAGGTACTCCCACTCAATGACTAGAGCCCTGGTGTAATTGGCTGGATCACCGTTCCGGGAACCGGTATCGACCTACCTGTCCGCCAAGCTCCTTCTTCAGCTTCAGCCTAGTATCTGACTCGCGCCGTTATAAGCGAAAACCGAAGAGATGCGTCTTAGCCCCAGAAAATAAGGTTAGCCTTATCTTACTTCATGATTCGTGTGTTATAGTTAGATAGCTCTAACTGTTTGGGGGCGACAGCCATGCATGAACGCAAGGGTTTCTGGGACAAGAATGCCAGTCGGTACGACCGTTTCATGCGAAACGACCGGTCGGCGTATGAGAAGATGTATGGGCTGATCCGGCCGATAGTGAAAGCAAAAACCGTGCTGGAGGTTGCCACCGGCACGGGGCTTATCGCAAAGAGCATCGTAAATGCGGCGGCGCACATCGAGGCTACGGACGCCTCTGCAAAGATGATCCTTGAAGCAAAGCGGGACAATCAATCCGCAAAGCTGCACTTTTCCGTACAAGATATGTTCCGCCTGCCCTATGCACAGAAGTCCTTCGAAGTGGTGATCGTGTCCAACGCGCTTCACATAGTGCCGCATCCGGAAAAGGCCCTGCAAGAAATCAGGCGGGTGCTGAAGGACGACGGCGTGCTCATCGCTCCAACCTTCACCCACGCGGGGAACTCGGTTTCCGGCAAGGCAAAAGCCTTTTTCATGAGTATGGCGGGATTCCCCCTCCACAGCAGGTGGACAAGCGAGGAATACCTACGTTTCCTGCGTCAAAACGGCTGGGCGGTGCAGAAAAGCGCGGTGCTGAAGGCCTCGTTCCCGTTGACTTATGCGGAATGCACGAAATCGGAGGGGCCAGATGTCGTTCTTTGAAAACACCCGCAAGCCCGTGGGCCTCGGCGGGAAACTTATGGTTGCCATGATGAATCTGGGCCACAGCCCTGTGGCGCGGTGGGGACTTCGATTTCTACGACTTACGCCAAACGCAAAGGTGCTGGATTGCGGCTGCGGCGGCGGGGCAAACATAAAACGGCTGCTGAAAAAATGCCCGTATGGCGTCGTCAAGGGCATCGACTATTCGCCCGTCAGCGTGGAGAAGGCTAGAAAGCTCAACCGAACTGCAATTCAGGAGGGGCGTTGCGCCGTTCTGCAAGGCAGTGTGGCGGATATGGCGTTTGAGGATAGCTACTTCGATGCTGCCACGGCCTTTGAAACCGTCTATTTTTGGCCTGATTTGCCCCGATGTTTCCGTGAGGTCTGGCGGACGCTGAAGCCAGGCGGGACAATTCTTATCTGCAACGAGAGCAATGGCGATACGGACAAGGACGAGAGGTGGACGCAGATCATCGGCGGCATGACCATCTACAAGGACATTGAATTAAAGGCATGTCTGGAGCAGGCGGGTTTTCACGAGGTGCAGATACACAAAAAGAAAAAGTGGCTCTGCGTCACGGCGCGGAAGTAGGGGTATCAAGCACGGGCATTTTTGCATCCATCCTGCACATGGCGATAGGCATGACGGTCATAGCGGCTATGCTGGCGGCAATTATGACAGTTTTTATTCACTGAGGAAGAAACCTATGAAATGTAAAATTGAGAAAAACACCGTGCAGGAGACGCTGATCCTCCCGCTGTATTCCCGGAAGCTGTGTACGGAGTTGTACCCGAACCTTTACAGGGATGAAACAGCGGTTCGTCTGCTCGACCAGATCGACTACGACTTTTCAGAGGCAGAGAAAAACTCCCGCAGCCTGATGCAGCGCTTTGGTGCGCTGGAGGTGGCCA
>DXMB01000013.1:19039-34573 GCA_019414425.1 Collinsella sp. | reverse complement strand
TCGTCATCGATGACGACCTTGCCGTCGATCTCGTGGTTGTAGAGGGTCTCGACGACCTCGGCCATGGAGACGATGCTCGCGACGGGGAAACCGTACTTGGCCTCGATCTCCTTCTGCGCGGTGGTCACGCCACCCTTGCCGACCTCCATGCGGTTGAGGGAAACGATAAGGCCCTTGATCTCGACATCGGCAGCAGCCTTGACCTTGGGGTAGGTCTCGTCGATGGACTTGCCGGAGGTGGTGACATCCTCGACCATAATCACGCGGTCGCCGTCCTGGGGCTCATAGCCCAAAAGGTTGCCCTTGTCGGCACCGTGGTCCTTGGCCTCCTTGCGGTCACAGCAGTACTTGACCTCCTTGCCGTACAGCTCGTGGTAGGCAATGGCGGTCACGACGGCCAGCGGAATGCCCTTGTAGGCCGGTCCAAACAGCACGTCGAAGTCGTCGCCAAAGTTATCGTGAATGGCCTGGGCGTAATACTCGCCCAGCTTCTTGAGCTGATAGCCCGTCACGTAAGCGCCGGCGTTCATAAAGAACGGGGACTGACGGCCGCTCTTGAGCGTAAAGCTGCCGAACTTAAGAACATCGGACTCGACCATAAACTTGATGAACTCTTGCTTGTAAGCCTCCATGCGGGCTCCTCTCGTAATCGCGTACGTGTCTTCCAGTTTAGCGCAGGCAAGGCGCGTTGCGGGCGCGCTTTGGGGCCTCAGCATTCTGTAAAGGCTTTGTCAGGGGCAATGGTTTTCCAAACAAAGGGGTTGACACGGCAAACCCCCTCATCAAAAATACGGGCGGATTAAAACGGGTACGAGATACCCAAAGCGCGCCGCGCCCGGCCTTAAGGGGGTGTGCCATGGAAGGCAGCCATAGTCGAAAAACCTGCATGTCGCCCTCGGCACGCCGCGAGGATTCCGCGCACGCATAAGCGCCACTAACCGATCGTCAAAACCACCACAAAGGTGCCTGTCCCTTTGTGGTGGTTTGAAAGCATGACGTGAGCGACATCTAGGTTTTTTGAAGCAAATACGACACGTACGCTAACTCCCTTCAACAAGGAGGACCCTATGCTGATGCTCAAAACCGCCACGGTTCTCGAAGCCATCTCCAAGCGCCGCCGCACGGCGCGCCCTGCCGCTCGCACCGGCCTGTCCAAGAACACCATATTCGCCGCCACCCATAGTGCCGAGGACGCCCTCGTACTGCTTGACGCCACGGCAAACGGTCTCACCGCTGAGCACGCCGCCGAGCGCCTGGATGCCGCCGGCCCCAACACCATCGAGGCGCCGACCAAGACGCTCGCCCGCCGCATCGCCGACGCCTTCATCGATCCCTTCGCCGGCATCCTCGCCGCGCTCGCGCTGGTATCGCTCTACATCGACGTGCTCGCCGTGCCCGAGCCGCAGCGCGACCCCTCCACGGTCATCGTCATCGGCATCATGCTGCTGGTATCGGGCGGTATGAAGTTTATCCAGGAAGCCCGCAGCGGCAATGCGGCAGAGGCCCTCAAGGACCTGGTCTCCAACACTTGCACCGTCCTGCGCGACGGCGAGCGCGTCGAGATCCTCTTCGACGAGCTCGTCCCCGGCGATGTGATCCGCCTCTCTGCCGGCGATATGGTGCCGGCCGATGCCCGCGTCATCACCGCGCGCGACCTGTTTGTGATCGAGTCCGCACTCACCGGCGAGAGCGAGGCCGTCGAGAAGACCGCTGCCGTCACCGTCGTCGATGGTGCCGACGGCTCCGCGCTGCCGCTCTCTGCCTGCAAGAACATCGTCTTTACCGGCACCTCCGTGCAAAACGGCACCGCCATGGCGCTTGTCGTTGCCACCGGCTCGGACACCTACCTGGGCGGCATCGCCAAGATGCTCAACGGGCGCGGCGAGAAGAGCGCGTTTGACCACGGCGTCTCGAGCGTCTCCATGCTGCTCGTACGCCTCATGCTCGTTATGGCGCCGGCCGTCTTTGCCATCAACGCCGCCACCAAGGGCAACGTCATCGACGCGCTGCTGTTCGCCACGAGCGTGGCCGTGGGCATCACGCCGCAGATGCTTCCCGTCATCGTGACCACAAGCCTGTCGCAGGGCGCCAAGGACCTCGCCCGTCGCCAGGTTATCGTCAAGGAGCTGCCGGCGATTCAAAACCTCGGCGCGATGGACGTCCTGTGCTGCGACAAGACCGGCACCCTCACCGAAGACCGCATCGTGCTCGAGCGCTACCTCAACACCGATGGCAACGAGGACGCGCGCGTGCTGCGCCATGCGTTTTTGAACAGCTTCTTCCAGACCGGCCTCAAAAACCTTATCGACCTGGCCGTAATCGACCGTGCCGATGTGACGCCCTCGACCGTCGTGCCCGATTCCATGCTGGGCCAGAGCCTGCGCGACCGCTATACCAAGGTCGACGAGGTGCCCTTCGATTTCTCGCGCCGTCGCCTGAGCGTAGTTGTCGCCGACTCCCAAGGCAAAACCCAGATGGTTACCAAGGGAGCTGCCGAGGAAATGCTCGAGATCTGCTCCTTTGTCGAGGTCGATGGCATCGCCCGGCCGCTCGCCGAAGACAAGCTCGCCCAGATTCGCAAGCAGGTCGCCGATCTTAACGCCGAGGGCCTGCGTGTGATTGCCGTGGCACAGAAGACCGATCCGCGCTGCGTGGGCGAGTTTGGCATCGCCGACGAGTGCGACATGGTGCTGATGGGCTTTTTGGCCTTCCTCGATCCGCCCAAAGCAAGTGCCACGGGCGCCGTCGCCACCCTCGAGGCCAAGGGCGTCGCCGTTAAGGTCCTGACCGGCGATAACGACCGTGTCGCCGCCACCGTCTGCGAGCAGATCGGTATCGACGCGAGCAACGTCTTGCTGGGCTCCGAGATCGATGCGCTCGACGATGCCGAGCTTGCCGAGCGCGCCGAGCACACCCACCTCTTCGCCAAGCTCTCGCCACTGCAGAAGGCGCGCCTGGTGCGCGTCATGCGCGAGCTGCTCGACCACACTGTGGGCTTTATGGGCGACGGCATCAACGACGCCGCCGCCATGCGTGCGAGCGACTGCGGCATCTCGGTCGATTCGGCCGTCGACATCGCAAAGGAATCCGCCGACATCATCTTGCTCCAGAAAGACCTGGGCGTGCTCGAGCGCGGCATCATCGAAGGCCGCCGCACCTACGGCAACCTACTCAAGTACCTCAAGACCACGGTGAGCTCCAACTTTGGCAACGTGCTATCCGTGACCGTCGCGAGCCTGTTCTTGCCGTTCTTGCCCATGAGCGCTCTGCAGCTGGTGCTGCTGTCGCTGGTCTACGAGATCGTGTGCATCGCGCTGCCGTGGGACACCGTCGACGACACCTGGACTGCCCGTCCGCGTGCTTGGGACGCCGCGTCCATCAAGGGCTTTATGCTCGAGCTGGGCCCCGTGAGCTCACTGTTTGATATCGCGACTTTCGCCGCGCTCTTCTTTGTGGTGTGCCCCGCCGCCGTGGGCGCGAGCTGGGCCGAGCTTGCCGCCGCGGGCAACGTCACGGGCATGGAGGCCTTTGCGGCGCTCTTCCAGAGTGGCTGGTTTGTCGAGTCCATGTGGTCACAGACGCTCGTGATCCACATGCTGCGCTCCCCGCGCCTACCGAGCCTGCGCGACCACGCCGCGCCCGCGCTGTGCCTCCTCACCGTGCTGGGCCTGGTGCTCGTCACTTGGCTGCCGGCAAGCCCCATCGCCGATGCGCTGGGTCTCATGCCGCTGCCGCCAATCTTCTTCGCGCTGCTCATCGGCATTGTCGCCGCCTACATCGCGCTCACCCAACTGGCCAAGCGCCGCTACATCGCCCGCCACGGCGAGCTGCTTTAGCACGGTGAGCCGCCACAGTAGACAGCCCAAGGGCAAAACCACCACAAAGGCGCCTGTCCCCTTTGTGGTGGTTTTGGTGCGCTACGAGGCATTGGTCAGGCGGCTCCAAAGTTCGTCAATATCGATTTGGTCGCCGCCGCTCAGATAACCGGTGTGAATAAAAGACTCACTATAGATATAGATGTCATGCGCGCTGTCGCCATCATCTTCGGTGTCGTAGGCCGAAATCACGTAACGGCTGCCGTCGAGCGCCTTGACCAGCCAATACACGGAATCGTCGATTGTGCACTTCTCCTGCACTATCGCCGCATCGCCGATTGCGCCGGTAAGCGCACGATCGCCCGTCGTATAGCCGCCCACCGAGAGCAAAATCGCCACGCTATCGTCTCCGCCGCCCGGCTCAAGTTCCTCGTACTCGGACTCCGAAAGCGGTATCGCGCTGTTCGCAAGTTCGTCCACGTCATCCGAAATCTTAGAAAAGGTAAAGGCGAAAAGTCCCGCGTCATCGGCGGCACCGTAGCCCACGCTCTCGCCTTGCCACTCATAGTTTTGATGCTTGAGCAGGCGCACCAGGTCGGCGCCGTCCAAGTTGATCGCAGCATAGACCGTCACGTTGGCGTTGTCGTCTACACAGGCGGCGTCCGCCGTGGTCGCCTTCTTGGCACCGCCCGCGCCGCCCAATCCGCCCGAGCAGCCAGCCAACGCACAAGCCAGCGCACCCGCGCCTGCCACAAAGGCCGCACGGTTCATCGTCACTTCATTCATCATGTTCGTTCCTCGCTATGGTATTGGCCACGTCGCACCTAGCCGAGCGCGCGTCCAGTCTTTTCCTGCCAAAATTCGTCTATCGTCGGAGCACCGCCGCCCTGGGTAAACCTACCGGTCTTGATAGCCTCCTCGGTAATGAGATCCAAGCGGTAGTCACCGTTTTCCATCGGGCTCGCCATGGCAACGTGCCGCGCCATGTTGGAACCGTATACGCACGCGATCCATGAGCCCGAAGTAATCTGCGCCCGGTCCTCGACCGGCACAGAAAAGCCCGCGATAACATCCTCGCAGCTCGAATAGCCCGAAAGTTGCAGCGTGAACATCACGGTGCTTCCGGTGCCGCCCTTGTCGAGCTTTCCGATTTCGTCCTCGCCGAGCCATTCGGTCGCGCCGTCCTTGCTGATATTGCAGACGCTGAGCACATGTCCCGCCTCGTCCTCGTACATCTCGAGCGCGTCTTGCCAGGCATAGCCCTGCTGCGAGGCAAACTCCTGCAACTGCCAGCCCTTAAGCTCGAGGAGCGCCGCGATGCTGATGTTGCGGTGCGCATCCCAGCAATCATCCGACCACGTATCGAACGCATCCGCCGAGCCGCTGTCCGCGTCGCCGGAATCGCCCGACGTCGCACCCGCGTCCATCTTGTCCTTTACCGGGCGGTCGTCGTTAAAACCCGTCGCATCCTGCGTCCGCTGTCCGCCGCACCCCACAAGCGTCAGCAGCGCCGTTCCCGCCGCCGCGACAAATGCCGTGCGCGAAAGTACCGTCTCCCTCATCATTGTTCCTTTCCCGTTCTTTAGCACCATGCCGAGAAACACATCCGGCATCGATTCACACATAAGCCACCCCACGCTATTGACGAGGCAGTTCCGTCCAGCCAAAACCGGGTTCAAAACCATCGCGTGTACCGATCACATCGCCCGAACCGTTGACCCAGGCCTGGTCGGCCATCACCGAGACCTCGACATCGGTGCCGTCGGGTCTGGTGTAATGGTTGACCCCGCGAATGGCATCGGAATACGAAGCGGTGCCCGTCCCCACGCCCGCGCTGGAAAAATTGGCGGCGCTGGCAGCCATATTCGCGGCGTGCTGACGGTCGCTGCGATCGAACCACGCCTGCTGGTAGCTGTCGAATGCCGCCTGTTGCGAGGCATGCATCTGTTGCCAGGCTGCAAACTGCTGTTGCTGCTGGGCAATGTTCATCTGCGTGCGTTGGCGCTGCTCAAGCACCATCTGTTGCTTTTGAGCTGACGCTTCGCGTGCAATCGCCGGATTGAGCCGCAGAGTCGACGCCATTGATGCAAGCGCCGTGGAGGCCGCCTCGTCCAGGCGACCTTCTGGCGCAGCCAAACAGAAGCTGTCCCTGATACGCCACTGCAGCAGGTCGGCCGCACCCAGCTCGAACGATGCTCCGTCCGGGCAACCGCCTCGACCCGTGGGCTGTTCTTGCGCGACGCCCTGTCCCGCCGCTGCCGCCGCCTGGCGCTCGCGCAAGCGCTTGCCCAAAACACCGCCGATCAGTCCACTCGAAAGGCCCGCGCCCAGCAGCGCCTCGGCCCCAGCGGCAACACCTTTGCCCATAGAACCCGCGACGCCGCCGATTGAAAACATATAGCCCTCGACTTTGGCCGCCACCGCGAGCTCGGTGGGCACCGGAGCGCCCGTGAGCCGATATCGACGCATGCGGCACTCATAGACCACATCACTCGGTTCCATCGAAAAGCCCTGGATTGCAAAGTCGTTTGCCGCCTCGCGCTTTACGCGGGCACGCTCGCGCTCGATATCGACCGCCGCGCTCGATGGGTACGGTTGCTCGGCAACAACCTCTGCCCGCGCGCCCAGCCGTGCTGCACAGGCCTGAGCCAGCTCGTCGCAAGCTGCCTCCACGTGCACAAACACCTTGCGTTCGGTTTGCGTGGGGATACGCTTGGCAACGACGCCCGCATCCACGTAGCAGAGCTCGGAGCGGTACACAATCCGCTCACCCATCGGACCCGCCGCCGTCACGCCAACCGAAATCGGGCAGTCGAAACTGCCGCTGCGCTCAAGATGCGCTTCTTCGATATGCCAGCCCCGCGGCAGCGCCACCTGCGCGAGTGCCTGGCCGCCAGAGGTATCGCATGCGGCATGAAGCTCAAGGTCACCGATGTGAGGCGCATCCGTCGTGGCTGCGTCACGAGACGACGCGACGCCGGCAGTCTCCACCGGCGCATCGGCCGGCGCGTCCACACTCGGGTCGCCGCCTTCGTCCGCATCGTCATCGGCAGTCGCCCCATCTGTAGCCCCCACGGCGCCCGAGTAGCCCACAACGCCCTCAAGTCGGACGCCGCACCCCGGGCAAAATCGCACCGGCACGCCGGCGACCCGAGGCAGCTGCGCCCCGCACGCCGGGCAGAATCTCAAGTCACTCATCCCGTACATCCCTAATTTCGTTAGCTGTTTTTGATTGCGGCAAGCTGCCGCCATAACTCATCGGCACCGTTAAGTCGATACGCCGTCTTATCGAGCACGATGTTTTTGCCCTCAAGTTCTACCGATTGCTCCGAGCCATCCGTATAGACAAAGACGAGCGTTCGGCCGGCATCGCTCGTCCGCTCATCCACCGCATCCCCCACGGTGCAGCCATCGAGCGCGGCAAAAGTCGATGCGACCAGTTCGGCATCGTCGGTCTCATAGGCCGTCCGCGCCTCCCCGTCCTCGATAAGCTTGACCGCCACCGGAACGGCAGCGCAATCGTTGAGCGACACTTGCGCGGCAGTCTTTCCCTGAGCGCCATGGTCGCCGGCAACGTAAACTCGCATGAGTGTCACCGCCGCGGCAAAGACCACCACGGCGATAAGCGCGCCCGCAATTTTATTAGACGCGCAACCCCGAGACGCCATAGGTGCACCCCCTCCGTTCTGCTCTGCTCAGCATCACATTCATATGCCTTTGAGCACCAAAACGGCAGGTGACAAATGTCTCATATTCATATTTTTGCAGGTAAAAAACCACCACAAAGGTGCCTGTCCCCTTTGTGGTGGTTAGCTAGTCTTGGGGTGTCCAGGACCAGAAGAAGTTGATGAGGGCTACGCGCGAGGAGGCACCTGTCTTTTTGTTAATCGAAGCGATGTGGCGATAGAGCGTGGAACGCGAAAGGAAGAGTGCCGCCGCCACGTCCTGCACGCTGTCGTCCGAAACGACCAGCGCCTCCAGAACATCGCGCTCGCGCTTGGTGAGCCCAAAGGCGGCAACGAAGCCATCGAGCCGATCGTCAAACGAAAGCTCCGGCGCCTCCAGGGGCACCGTGTCGGCCTGGCCGGGCTCACAGCTCACGCCAAGATCGTCGGTGGCAAGCGCCAGCCTGCCGCGCGTCGCCTCGCCCTCACCGTCTTGTCCAAACTGTCCCAACAGCGAAATCGCGATGCCGACAAACAGCACGAGCACGACGCTCACTGCCGCCAGCACGTTTTGACTCGAGATAATCGCCACTGCCGGAGCCGTCACGAGCATCGAGCAAACGTTGTTGATAACACGGCCCATGCACGGCCACAGATACGCCCAGCGGGCATACATCGAAATCGCGGCGAACTTCGCGGTGAAGAACACCACGAAAAAGCCCGTGCCAAGGTAAAAGATAATCGTGGCGGCAAGCGTGTTGCCACCGTTGCCATCGGTGATAAGTACAAAGAACGAGAGCGTGGACAGCATGGCGGCGCACGTCATGATGATATTCATATACGAACGCCCACGCAGGTCATACAGGACGCCGGCGGCAAGGGCGCTCACAACCAGCAGCAAGCGCGGCCAGTCGCCCAGATCGATAGCGCCAGCGGCATGCGAGGTCGTAAGGCCGGCATTGAGGGCCGCGAACACGCCGGTGAGGCAAGCGGTCGCCACCGTCAGACGCACCACGGCACCCTGAAAGGCCGCCTTTGCCTCGGGGTCATCGTGCCACCTGGCGCCACGCTCCGACGCATCGACCGATAGCTCGGCAATCCCGACCTCGAACTCGGGCGCAGGCTCATCACGCAATTTAGCGCGGCGGACACCGTGAAGCAGCCCCACCAGCGCGATCGCACAGGCAATGAGAACAGACTGCTGGGGAATGCCCGCAGGCATCACCATATGGTTGAGCACCTGCACCAAAATGCCCGCAGCATAGGAAACCGCCACGGCGCGCGCCAGACAGGGCGTCTGCGCAAAACGCCGCGCAAGATTGGCATGGGCGGTCGATCCGCAATAGCCCAGGGCGCAGCACGCCACCAGGCCGCCGGCAATTACTACCTCAAACCGCACTGCCATAATCATCAGCAGCAACGCCGATACCAACAGCACGCCCGTAATATCGCTCGTCGCATCGATCGTCTGGGGACGGCGATAGTACAGAAATGGGCGCACGAAAAAGCCAATCACGCTCGCGCCGACAACGATGCTCTCGTAGATGACGACCTCACTCGATGGCACGAACTCGGCCATGCGCGCATCAAAGAAATACTCGCACGCCAAAAACGTGCAGAAGAACAGCGCTAGGCACAGAATCTCCCGCATGCCCCGGCGCAAATATGCGGTTGTGTCTCCCAGGTCCCTCATGGTAACCCCCCCCCGCTTTGTTGTCCGGAACACCATTTTAATAAAGAACCAATCTCAATATCGAAGCCAAGTTCGAAATGTTGCAAATTCGACCCCAGCCGTCCGCATGACACCGCGATTTTGAGCCGCATGACCCAGAAGGGGCGCGCGGTCTCTAGCTCGACAAAGAGTGTCCCCAACTGCCACTCATTTAAGCACTCATTTAAGTACGTCCCCAATGAGTAAACAAAGAGTGCGACGGAATGGCTCCCCTTGGCAGCTTAAAGCCGTCATGCAGGAACCATTCCGTCGCAGCCTAATGAAAGGGACTGGGTTGTAAATGTTGGAGAAGAGCCGTTAGCGCCCGGGGGCCAGGATCACCAGCGCGTCGTGCTCAAAGGGATGCTGCGCCACGCGCACGGTGCCGTCACCGTTGTCACGGACGGGCAGCTTTGCGATGCGCTTGTCCTCCATGTCGAGGACCGTCGCCGTCCAGCCACGCGCGCCGTCGAGCTTAAACTTGAGCGCCGTGGTACGCGGCAGGTACGCGACGATGCGATCGCCAACGCGCGCCACACGGATGGACTCGCGCGCGTCGTCGAGGAGCTCCTGCGCCGGAACCACGGCAAGTGCATCGTCGGCAGCCGTAGCGCCCAGGGCGGCAAGCACGTGCTCGATCGCGCCAAAGTCCCACACACCCGCAAACTGCAGGCACTCTTGCCAGCGGAAGGGCATGTCAAAGCCCTCGCCCAGGACCGAGCCCTGGCTGCGCGATGTCTGCCAGTTCCACACGCCGTGTGCGCCATAGGTCACGCCGGCACTGGCGCCGGCAAGAATCGACGACCATACGCTCGCGCGGCAATCCTGCGCGGTAAAACGCCAGTAGACGTTGCGCGACGCACCCATCTGCTCGTAGCAAGGCTCGGAGTTGACCATCGGCTTTTTGGGATAGTTGGCGATAAAGTCCTGCGGCAGACGCCATGCCTCGGGCTGGCCCTCGTAGTTGTGGCCGGGCTGGAACATATAAAAGTCCAGACGGTCCAGATACTGCGCCGGAATGGTGCGGTTACCGCGGTTGATATGCATGGTGCGCAGTGCCTCGGGCGCGCGCTTGACGACCTCGTCGAGGGCGTCCTCGTAATAGGCGATCGCCTCGTCGCCGGCAAAGTCGGTATCGCCCGTCACCACGTAGACGGGGTCGAACTCGCCCAGGTTCTCGACGACGCGGGCAACGTGGGCGCGAACCTCCTCACGCGGCATAACCCCGGCGCCGCAACGCTCGGCGATCTTGGCGCCCCAGGTACCGGGCACGTAATTGCACCACATGAGCACGAGCGCCGGACGAATGCCGTGCTCCACGGCCGCCTGGCACATGCGGCGGGCACGGTCCCAGTATTCCTGGTTGGGCGCGCTCCAGTCAAAGTGCACGCCGTCCTCGCTCGCGTAGGGCCAGATGCCCAGGTCGGGCAGGCAGCGGTCCCACTGCGGCAGGGTATTGACCTGCAGCACGTTCATGCCCTGCTCGGCGCGGCGGGTCAGATAGTAGTCCCAGTCCGCCTCGGTGATACTCGTGAATGCGCTCCAGCACGTGTCGGCAAACCAAAAGAACGGCTTGCCGTCGCAGAGAAACCCGTCCTCACGGGCGTTGACGGTCAGCTTTCCCAAACTCATCTGCATGTCCTTTCGTTTGATAAAGGATTTGCGAACCGCCGAGGGCTTTCGCGGTAACCCCGCGCGAAAGCCCCCGCCGCTCGGCAAACCATCGCGGGCGAATCCCGTCCGCCCCATCAGTCTACCTTGCAAGAAGGGCCCCGCCGGGCTTACGCCTGACGGGGCCCTGTCGTGTAGGTGAGGTCATATGTGACCGAACGGTTTGGCCTTAGGCCTCCATCTCGGCGAGTTCCTCCTTGGAGAAGCCGCAGGCAAAGACGACGGCAGCGGCGATGACAAAGGAGATTGCCATACCAACGATAGCCCAGACGGTGTTCATCTGGCCACCCTGCAGGTAGTTGGTGAAGACCAGGAAGTTGGAGGCACCGCCTGCGAGGTAGTAGGTAACCCCCATGAGGCCGGAGAACACAGCGCCGATGGCACCGCCGATGAACATGCCAAACATGGTGCGACGGAAGCGCATGAGGATGCCGAAGAGCGCGGGCTCGGTGACGCCGCCGGCGATGGCGGAGATGACGTAACCGATGGCGAGAGACTTCTCGTCGGGGTTCTTCATCTTGAGGAAGGCACCGAAGGCGCAGCCCCAGACAGCGGCCATAGCGCAGTTGGTGGAAACGAAGACGAAGGGATCGTAACCGGCAGCGATGATCTGAACCTGGGCGAGCAGGATGACGGGCATGTGCATGCCGCAGACCACGAAGAGCTGCCAGAAGGCGCCGAGAACGGCCATGACGATCAGAATACCGATGCCGCCAAGATCAGCAAGGCCGAAGAGGGCGTTGGCGATCAGCGTACCGATCTCGTTGCCGATGGGGGCGAGGACGATGAAGGCGATGGGGATGGTAACGATCATGGTGCAGAACGGCGTGAAGACCGTGGAGAGCACGTCGGGCATGACCTTCTTAAAGAACTTCTCGACGAAGTAGAGAACAGGCACCGAAAGGATGATCGGCAGGACGGACTGCTGGTAGTTGGCAGCAGCGATCTGGATGCCGTAGACGGAGATGATGCCGCCACCCTCCTGCGTGGCAGCCGTCACAACGGACGGAGCCATGAGGGCGCCACCGAGCAGCATGCCGAGCACGGGGCTGGCGCCGAGCTTCTTAGCCGCGGCATAGCCCAGGTAGATGGGGATAAAGGTGAACGTGGCCTCGTACAGCGTGGTGTAGAGGAACGTATAGGTCGGGTCGTCGGCCGAGAGCACACCGAGCATGGTGGGGCCGAGGACGGCCGCGATGGTACGGAACAGACCGCCGGCCATGAGCAGCGGGATGAGCTGGGTCATGGAGCCCGACAGATAGTCGAGGATGATATTGGGCAGGTTCTTGAGCTCGAACTTCTCCTTGGGAGCATCGAGGTTCTCGTTGACGGCCTCACCCTGCTTGACGCCGGAGATGGCGACGAACTCGGCGAGCACCTTGGGCACGTTCTGGCCAATGATGACCTGGAGCTGGCTGCCGGCAAACTGGCAACCCAGAACACCCTTGACCTTCTTGATCTTCTCCACGTCGGCCTTGCTGTTATCCTTGAGCGTCAGACGCAGGCGCGTCATGCAGTTAGTGGCAACGGAAACATTCTCCGCACCGCCCACGAGCTCGAGGACATCGGTGGCAATCTGCTTGTTATCTACTGCCATGGGACCCCTCCCCATATCTTCGTGTGCCAGCCCCCTTGGGCTTAGGCACGCCTTTGGCCCGGCGACTATAACCCCTTACGGTTGCCGGACCCTTGGATACGCTTTTGTAAACAAGGTGTTTACTGAACGTTTACGGGCTTTAGTTTACACGGAGCGCCGAATTTATGGCAATTTTGCCGTCTACAGTCCGGTGAACGGTAGGAAATCGGGGGTGAACGTATTTGAATGGCGGGAGATGGTCTCTTTGACCCTCTATTGATATATAGCCATTTACGTGGGATTTTATTTTGATGAACACCTCACTGATCTGTTAACTCATCAACAGAATCCCTGCTAGAAGCTAGTAAACATACGTTTAGTAGTTCACGATGTGTTCAATTTTGCCGTTTACCGAGTTTATCTGGTTATTCTTCAATTCTAGATTACACTAAACATGTTTAGTTTGTATTGCCGCAGATGCCAGGCATTCGCGGCGCAAGGAAGGCAGCTCATGGAACTCAAATTGTGTACCTACGCAACCGTCACCACCTTGGGCGACTTTGGCCCCTGGATCAGCAAGGTCGTACTCGACCTGCCCTGCACCGTGCGCGCCAACGACATCGACGCGAACACCTTCCATATATATGTAGAGCGTCACGAGCGCTCGGGCGAGGTTCTGATGCGCAAGGAGCGCGGCGCCGACCATGCCGCGCCCTCCGTGGGTTACATCGACATTCTCGCCGCATATCCGTGCGACGAGAACGGACGTAAGCTCGCCGTGGGCACCCATGTGGCACTCGAGGTCGCCGAGCAGCGCCTGACCAAAAAGATCGAAGGCGGCGTCATGGGCTCGCGCATGCTCGATGACCAGCTGCGCATCACGCAGCTCACAGCTCTTCCCGGCAACGACGGCGACGATCCCACCTGCGGCCTGGTCTTTAACACCTGCCGTGGCGATATCTGCCCCGCGCTCAAAGGCTGGAGCAATGCCGTACAAAAGACCACCGTTGATGGCATCGCGCTCGAGTACGGCTTCTTTGAGCCCAGCTTTAAAGCCGAGGACTCGGCCTGCTTCAACCCCTTCGCGCCCGAGGCCACGGTCGTGCCCCAAAAGGCCCCGCTCGTGGTGTACCTGCACGGCGCCGGCGAAGGCAAGGGTGCCACGCAGGGCGAAGGCGCCACGCGCGCCTATATCGGCAACCGCGTGACAGCCATTAGCCAGGCGCAGATCCAGCGCTACTTTGGCGGCTTTGCCTGGGTGCTCGTGCCGCAGTCGCCCACGTTTTGGATGGACAACGGCGTCGAGCAGCTTGGCCGCTCCAATCAGAGCATCTACTCCCCCATACTCAAGGCGCTTATCGACGAGTTTGTCGCCGAGCATGCCAACCGCATCGACACCGACCGCATCGTGGTCGCCGGTCTTTCCAACGGCGGCTTTATGACCCTGCGCCTGTGCGCCGACTACCCCGATTTCTTCGCCGCGGGCCTTCCCTGCTGCGCCCCGTGGTACAACGCCACGGACGAGGACGTTGCCGCGCTCGCCAAGACGCCGCTGTGGTTTACGCACTCCAAGGGCGACGAGCTCGTGCACCCGCAACAGACCGTGCTGCCGCTGTTCGCGCGCCTGCGCGATGCCGGCGCCAACGTGCATCTCACCTACTTTAGCCATGTCGAGGACCTGACCGGCGTGTATCGCGAGGCCGACGGCTCGGCCAAGAAGACGTTCAACCACGGCGTGTGGATCCACCAATTCAACGACCTGTGTTATCAAGACTTCGACGGGGGCAACGTACTCATCGACGGCGAGCCGGTGGGCTGCTGGGAGTGGTCGGCCAGGGTCGACCGCTAAGCCCTCCCATCGCGGGGACCGGGGTTTAGTCTTGCAAACGTCCTCGGGCATGCATGGGCTGGCGCTTTGCGCTTCGCGCTGCGCCTGCCCATGCCCCCTGCGGAATGTTTGCAAGACTAAACCCCGGTCCCCGCTGCGTTGACGTTGCCGTGACCCTGGCCGGCCGCTTCTAGCGGGCCGCCGGGTCGGTGGCGATGGGGGCATGGGTCCCGTCTTGCCTTGCGCGTAACTGGCTGAATTGATTTTGATTGGAGCTGTTCCTATGTCCCAGAAGTTGACTCGGGTGATTGTTACTACCGATATGGAAGTCGACGATATGAACTCGCTTGTTCATTTGGCTCTGTATCTCAACTTGCTTGATGTTCAGGCTGTGGTGTATACGGCTTCGCAGTATCACTTTCTTGGGGATGGGGTTCATACGCTCGGCGAGGTGAATTCGCATTGGCGGACCAAAGGGCGGCGCTCTTATGAGTGGGCTGTTGTGCCTCATGAGCCCGATCCGCTAGCCGGCGAGCTTCGTGAGTATCGGCCGTTTCCCGAGCATTGGATTGAGAGTCTCTGGAGTAATGAATATGCCCAGGCTTGGCCGCAGTTGCAGGCAAATGCGGACGCCGCCGGTGAACCGCCGTTTCCCACGCCTGCCCAGATGATCGAGCGTACGTTTGTGGGAAATGTTGCCTTTGAGGGTGATGTGACTGAGGAAACTGAGGGGTCTCGCGTAATTGCGCAGGCGATTCTGGATGATGATCCGCGTACGTTATGGTTGCTCAGCTGGGGTGGTATGAATACGATCGTTCGCGCCCTCATGAGTATTGCCGAGCGCTATCGCGCCACGCCCGAGTGGCCCGCCGTGCAGCAGCAGGTCTATCAGAAGGTGCGCGTGATGGGCGTTGCCGATGGCGTGGGACAGGACAACTCGTGGCTCGACCATGGGCGCGAGCTTTTTCCCGAGCTCATCTTTTGGTGCGTGCCCTATATGTATGGCGGCTATGTCGACGCCAAGATGGCTCAGCCCGATACGCTGCCGCTGTTCCAGGCTCCCTGGCCTGAGCAGAATCTCACGCAGGGTAACGGTCCCCTCATGGCGCGCTACATGCTCTATGGCGACGGCAAGGTCTACGAAAACGAGCCCGAGCGCTTTCAGTTTGGCAAGCATGCCCGCCTGGATTGGGGCCTGGAAGGCATGCCCGCGATGCAGTTTGAGCGCGGCGATTTTATGGCCGAAGGCGACAGCATGACCTATATTC
>DXMB01000013.1:0-19029 GCA_019414425.1 Collinsella sp. | reverse complement strand
CCTATATTCCGCTGCTGCCGTTTGGCCTGCGCGGTATCGACGACCGCGGCTTCGATACGCTGCTGGGACGCATGTTTTTTGATGGGCATCCCGATGCGAACGCGCCCGCCGGTTTTGCCTCCATCGGCACGCCCGCAGACGACAATCTCAATCCCTATCTGCGTGCCTATCAGGAAGACTTTGCCGCCCGCGCGCAATGGTGTGCACATGATCCGGCAGCCTGCTCGCATCCGGCACATGTTGTCGAGACCACGGCCGACCGCAGCGCCACAGCCGGCGAGCGCGTCGACCTCACAGCGACCATCGTCGACCCCGACGGCAAGGGCTTCGATGTACATTGGGATGTCGCCGTGGACTCGTCGAGCTATGCAGGCGCCCAGGATCTGTCGCTGTGGCAAGAATGCACGGTAGACACCGCTTTCATCGTGCCCGCCGACGCGCGGCCCGGCGACCGCCTTGTGCTCACCCTTACCGTGCAGACGCGCGCCGAGCGCCCCTGCAGCCGCTACGCCCAGGTCGCCGTAACCGTGGCATAGCAAGGACGGCGCCCACATTCGGCAGCCGCCGCATTCGACAAAGAGTGTCCCCAGGCGCCAAACGAGCGAGGATTTTTGGACACCCAAACAACGAGAGTGGATAATCTCCCACTTTGAGCCCACAAACAGGCTAAAAACGGGAGATTATCCACTCTCATTCTGCGGGCACTCATTTAAGTACGTCCCCAATGAGTGCTTTCACTTCTTTTAACAAAACGCCTGGCGGGCATTAACTGCTCGCCGGGCGTTTTGGTTAGGAGGCTATGGTTGTTGGGAAGCCTTAGGCCAGGTCCTCGCCGTTCGTCTCGATGACGTGTTTGTACCAGTCGAAGCTCTTCTTTTTGGAACGCTTGAGGGTGCCGTTGCCCGCATCATCGCGGTCGACATAGATAAAGCCGTAGCGCTTGGACATCTCGCCCGTGCCGGCAGACACCAGGTCGATTGGGCCCCAGGTGGTGTAGCCCAGCAGGTCAACGCCGTCCTCGGTCACCGCATCGCGCATCGCGGCGATATGCTGGCGCAGGTAGTCGATACGGTAGTCGTCGTTGATGGAGCCATCCTCCTCGACAACATCCTTGGCGCCCAGGCCGTTCTCGACCACAAACAGCGGCTTCTGATAACGGTCGTACAGGTCGTTGAGCGTAATACGGAAGCCCAGCGGATCGATGGCCCAGCCCCACTGGCTCTCCTGCAGGTAGGGATTCTTGGCGCCGGCGAAGGCGTTGCCCTGGGTGCGCTCGACATCGGGGTTATCGGCACCGGCGGAGCAACGGGTGCTGTAATAGCTAAAGCTGATGAAGTCGACGGTGTTGGCGGCCAGGATCTCGCGGTCCTCGTCCGTCATACCCACATCGATGCCTAGACGCTCGAGCTTCTTGACGGCATAGGCCGGATAGTAGCCGCGGCTCTGGACGTCGACAAAGAAATAGTTGCTCTGGTTGTCAATCTGCGCCTGGCGCACATCGCCCGGACGGCAGCTGTAGGGGTAGTAGCTACCTGCGGCGAGCATGCAGCCGATCTTGACCTCGGGGTCGATTTCGTGGGCGATCTTGGTTGCCCAAGCGCTGGCGACGAGCTCGTTGTGGGCGGCCAGGTACTCGACGGCCTCCTTGTTCTCGCCCTCCTCAAAGACCAGACCGGCACCCATAAACGGCAGGTGCAAGATCATATTGATCTCGTTAAAGGTGAGCCAGTACTTTACCAGGCCCTTGTAGCGGGTGAAGATCGTGGTCGCGAGGTTCTTGTAGAAGTCGATGAGCTTGCGGTTGCGCCAGCCTCCGTACTCCTTGATGAGGTGAATCGGGCAGTCGAAGTGCGTGATGGTCACGAGCGGCTCGATGCCGTGCGCCTGGCACTCGCGGAACACGTCCTCGTAGAAGGCCAGGCCGGCCTCGTTGGGCTCGGTCTCGTCACCGTTGGGGAAGATGCGGGTCCACGCCAGGCTCATGCGGAAGGTCTTAAAGCCCATCTCGGCAAAGAGGGCGATGTCCTCCTTGTAGTGGTGGTAGAAATCGATGCCGGTCTGCGCGGGGTAGTAATAACCGTCCTCGAAGTCGAGCATCTTGCGCTGGCCGGAGACCACCGCGTAGCGCTCGGGGCCGTGCGGCGCCACGTCCACGTTGGCCAAGCCGCGGCCGTCCACGTTGTAGGCACCCTCGCACTGGTTGGCAGCCGTTGCGCCGCCCCACAGGAAGTCTTTACGGAAAGCCATACATCGATCCTTTCATACGCTGCTTGTCGTAGCTTCAGTATCCCCGCAAACAGCGCGCTGCTCAACGACAGCGGCGCAGGCCGACACTTCTTTTCGCGCACAGGCGCCCCGCAGCCGCCCCCGTCTGACACTTTTTGATACCGCCGCCCCAAACCACCACAAAGGGGACAGGCACCTTTGTGGTGGTTTGGGCCCGGTTTGTCTCGATCTGTAACAGGTAGGCCGCCAAAACCGGGCCTGGTGTTACAGATCGAGATCTTTCGGGCAGCCCTCTACGGTTTGTCTAAATCTGTAACAGGTAGAGACGATTTAGCCCGCTAGATGTTACAGATCGAGACAAACAGGAAGCCCCTAGTCGCAGGTGATGTCGAGGTTTTTGCCGATGAGGCCCACGTAACCGCCCTCGGCCGCCTTGGGGCTGTCGGCGTGGCAGAGGACCCACTTGTCGGCCTTCCAGTAGCAGTAGCTGTCACCGGCGGCAGGCATGTCGGCTGCAGCCTCGGGGCGCGGGCCGTTGGTGCCCGCCGGCAGCGCCACCATCACCTGAAAGCCGCCGTCGTCGACCATGCAGGGCGTGTAGTGAAGCGTGGTGGCGTAAACCTCGACGAGCGTGCCGGCGGGCGCGCGAAAGGCCTTGACCTGAGCGGTGTCGAGCTTGCCGTCGACAATTTGCTCGCGCTTGGCCAGCAGCAGAATAAAGTCGCGCGCACCCAAATTAAACTCACTGGCACGGTGATACTCCAGACAGTTGAGGCGCGTGTTGTGGCCGTTGCACCAGCCCGGCTGGAACGGACGGCCGCCGTACATGAGCAGGCCGAGCGTGTCGACACCCTCAACCTGCTCGAGCTCGGGTGCGGAGGCCACGTACTTGGTGCCCTCGGGAATGGGAGTAGCCGCAAGCGCCTCGACAAGCGGGGCGGTCAGGTTGGACGGCACGTCGTCCCACACGCGACCATAGGATTTGAACTCGGGATCTGATACAGAGTAGATATGCATGTTCGCTCCTGTTCGTTTATGTGACAGTATGAACATTCTAGAACATCATTCATCCACGACCACGATCAATACCGAAAACATTGCATGACGAAATCACCCGCTCAAAAAGCGACATGCAGCTTCCTAGTCGAGATAATCTTTAAGAAACTCAATAACGCTCATACACCAGTAGTCGGTCTCCGGCGCATGGGGCTTCATCAATGCGTGCCCCCCTTCTGAATACATGACCCCCTCATGGTGTACTCCAGCTGCATCCAGAGCATCGACCATCTTTTCATAATTGTCGGGCGATACAATATCATCGTCAGCGCATTGCCAAAGATATGTCGGAGGATACTGCTCCCACACATGCTGATTAATACAGAAATCATCGAGCGAGTCGCGACCAGCCCCGCCGCACACCGAATCAAGAAATCTATTGTCTGATGCGTTCTCAAAGCCACGAAGATCAATCGGTGCATAACACAGGACCAAGGCTTTGGGTGCCTCGCATCCGTAGGACGCAAATCCCTTGTTGTCCGTCCCCCACTCGGCAGTTAAATGCGCACCAGCAGAAAAGCCGATAACTGCATAACTTTTTGCGACATTAAATTTCGCTGAATTCTCGAAGACAAAACGGACAGCTCGATTTAAATCGTCGATTGGACGCGGCATCAAAGGCTCGACCCTCACCCTGTATGACAGCACGAACACGTTATAGCCCGCATCGTTGAGCTCGGGGGCAACGGGAAAGCCTTCCATTTGATGACAAACGCTCTGATAACCTCCGCCCGAAACCGCAATGATAAAGGGAGCCCCGGGTCTCCCGGGAAAGAAGAACAGTTTCGTGTTGCGTCGAGTCGGATCACGGGTGCAGTCGGCTTCATCCCATATATCGTAGGCAACTTGCCTCCCGTCATCCACGAGCTCGACAATCCGATTCAATCCACGCAAAACGCGAGTAGTTTCATATGGATTAGCATCAGAATTCATATGAGACACGATGGGTTTATTCCACATGCGCTCCCAAGTTGAAGGCCGGCAAAGCATAAGGTGCTCGCCAAAGCCAGCGAACTCAGGAAGGAGCGCGATTTCGCCAAACGTCATATCGGCTGTAATTGTCATAGCTAGTCACTCCAAAAATGAGGGTGGGCTCGCGTGAATCAACGGCAAGCCCACCACATGCAATCTGCCGCGGGGTTTTCGGCAGCTTACATCCCAAATAATTGTCTACTCCACTACTGCCTCTTCATCAGGGCGATACAGGATGTAAACGAGAACGAAGTTAAGAATTAAACCGACGACATTGCAAAGAATTGCGCCGATGAGGCTGCTCATATCACCAGAAGGATCCATATAACCGGGGAAGCTAAAAATGCCGCTCGACGTCATAACGAACGTACAGGTGTTGAAAATCGCCGGGATAACAGCACTGATTGCTCCGGCGACCATGGAAGCGATAATGATCTTCTTGTGCTCCAAGATGATGCCGTACAGCGCCGGTTCCGTAATCCCGAAAAAGCCCGTAATGGCACAGCTGAACCCAAGACTCTTTTCACTCGGGTCCTTCGAGCGGAGGGCAAACGCCAAACAAGCGCCGACAACACCCATGCTGCAGCAGAGAAGTCCAAGGATAGGATCGGAGCCGACGGTCATAATATTGTTGATGGAAAGCACGATCAGGGCCCAATGGAGTCCAAGGGGGATCATAACGAGACCGAATATCGGCCCGAGAATAACGCCGCAAAGGACGGGGCTGAACTGATAGACCGCCAGCACTGCAGTCGCAAGCAAAGAGCTCGCCTGCTGAATAACGGGGCCGATCACAAGGAGCGAGACGGGGGCGGCAACAGCAACCGTCAGGAACGGGACGAGCGCAAATGCCACAACATCGGGAAGAACCGCCCGCAGCCACTTATTAAGAACGGATGCGAACCAAGCCGCCACGATAGCAGGAAACACCGTGGAGGAATAGCTCACCATTGTGAACTTCATGCCGAGCAAATCCAGCGCATCGCCCGCTCCGGCCGCAGCAACGAAAGTCGGATAAATCAGGATTGCACCGAGTACCGCACCGATATATCGATCGGTTCCAAAGAACTGAGCAGCAGATGATCCGACAAGAACGGGCAGAAAATACATGCAGGCATTTCCCATGCCGTACAGCAGAGTGTATATTCCGCTCTCGGCGGAAACAGCACCCGCCGTCGTCAGAATACTAAGGACGGCGTTTATCATTCCGCATGCGATCAAGGCAGGAAGAACGGGCATCATGATGCCGCTGATGAGCTTCATTAGCTTTCCCAGAAAGCCCTTAGTCTCTCCTTCGCTTGCCTCGGAATCTCCGGCATCAATCCCGGTTTCCTTGGCAACGACTTCATAGACCTTATCGACCTTAGGTCCCACAATCACCTGATATTGCCCCGCGGAATGGCGAATGTCGATCACGCCATCAATCGCCTTGACTTTTGCATCGTCTACGATGCTTTCGTCCTTAAGGTTGAACCTTAAACGAGTCATGCAGTGAGCTACAAATGTAACGTTGTCTGCGCCGCCCACCATCTCGAGAATCTCGGCAGCGAGCTTGGTTGTATCTGCCATAAATACCATTTCTCCCATGTTGAGTTTTATATGTAACCATCAGCAAAGCGCGCGCCTTTGCCAACTAATTACCTTGTTTTCGATGCAATTCGATTGATGTGCATCATGAGGTAGAGTCTTTCTTCGTCTATAAGTTCCCGCCCCGTCAGTCGGCTGAGAACAGAAGCAATATCATCGGCGCACATTGATGCCACCGGATATTCTTTTTTGAGCGAGAGGTACATCTTGCGGTTGTCGCTCACGATGCTTTTGCCAGAGTTCAACCTATTGAATAAGTACTGAAGATGGGTTGCGAACCTTGCGTAATCGAAACCTTCCCGATCAACTTGAATGCCAAGCCGATTTTCAACAGCAACGGTTGACTCCTCCAGAACACGATCGTAGATATCCGCGCTAAACTCTTTAACTACTTCGCATGAGTCCGAATCGGCCATGTTATTGATAAACGCCATGGCAATTCCAACTGCCTCATGAGCTGGAAGCCTAACGTTAAGACGTTTCCTGATTATCTTAAGTGCATACTCGCCGATTCTAAATTCGACGGGATATTGTTGGCGGACATCAAACGATAAAGGCATGCGGACAACGATATTTTGCTCTTTGCGCTTAACCGCATACGCGATATGGTCCGCAAGGATAAACGGCAAATTAGGGCTCACCTCATAAGACAGCAAACCTGTCGACATATCAATAACATCCGAGGTAAGCTCGAGAAGCTCGTCGGGGACCTCGTCAACGAGAGCGATGTAGCGAGAGCTAACGTTATAAAACGTTCGTTGAATCTCCGAAAGAGGGACCTCGTCTCCGACATTCTTAAACCCCAGACCACGGCCGAATGCAACCAACTGTCTGCCATTTCCATCGACGCAGAGGACAGCGCTGGTATTAATTCGTTTAACAATTTCCATGTGTCCCCCCCTAAACAGAACAAGGCTCCCGAAGCAGAATCCGACAATCAATGTCGACAGATGCTGCTTCAGGAGCCTTGCCTGAATATCACTCTGAGGACTATTTTAAGCGAGCTAGTGCTAATGACCTCGAATAAACACTTCTAAACAGTTAAACGGTCGATATCTCCGTGTGAACGGTTTGGAGGCAGAGGGCGGCCCTATGCCTGCTGATAGTGCAGGTGCTTCTCGTCGATATCGGCCAGGTCGCGGTCGAGATAACGACGCGCAAGCCAGTTGGCCATGGGGAGGTTCTGGTCCAGGTAGTTACCGCACTCCTCGGGAGCGGCACCGGGAACATCGCCCTCAAAGCCCGCGACAAACTCGAACAGCTCGCGCACGAGCGGCAAGATTTCCTCGCTCGTCAGCTCACCAAAAACAACCAGGTAAAAGCCCGTGCGGCAGCCCATGGGACCAAAGTAGACAATGCGGCTCGACCACTCGGCATGATTGCGAAGGAACGTGGCACCCAGGTGCTCGATGGTGTGGCACTCGGCCGTGTTCATGACCGGCTCCTTATTGGGCGTGGTCAGGCGCAGGTCAAAGGTGGTGACGGCGGCGCCGGTCGCCGGATCGCGGTCGATGCGGCTCACATACACGCCGGGCTCGAGCAGCAGATGGTCAACGGAAAACTCGCGATACGCTCCATGGCAGTTCCTCTCGGTAGTTAAATTGGGACGGGGCTCTTTTAGCTGGTTCGAATGGTCGCACCAATCATACCAGTCAAAAAAGCCCCGCCCCAAATGAGCTGCCTAGGACGGGGATCAATGAGTTTTTTATCCCCGTCCCAGAAAAATCCTTGGGCGCCGCGCAGCCGCCTAGGCAGTGTATGCAATTGTGGCGTCGACAGCATGGCGCCAGCCGGCGATCTTTTTGGCTCGCTCGTCGGCAGGCATGGCAGGCTCCACGATGCCGCGGGCGCCGTAGACGTCAACGACATCGCGCGTGTACATGCCCAGCGCAATGCCGCAGGCCCAAGCCGCACCCAGGCCGCTCATCTCGTCGTTGCTCGCAATGCGGATGGGCGAGCCGACCAGGTCGCTCTCAAACTGCATCAGGTACGCGTCGCGCGTGGGACCGCCGTCAACACGAAGCTCGGCCAGTGCCGCGCCCGAATCCTCGACCATCGCATCGATCACGTCGAAGATCTGATAGGCGATCGACTCGTCGGCGGCCTTTACGAACTCCGCACGGCCCGTGGTGCGCGTCATGCCAAAGACGCAGCCCTCGGCATCGCTCGCCCAGTGCGGCGCGCCCAGGCCAGTGAACGCCGGCACAAAGTAGACGCGGCTCGCCGGATTGGCGGCGTAGCACAGGTCGGTGACTTCCTCGGGATTGTTGATGAGCTCCAGGTCGTCGCGCAGCCACGTCTTGACGGCGCCGGCGTAGCTCACGTTGCCCTCGAGCACATACTCGGTCACACCGTCCATACGCCACGCAAGCGAGCTCGAAAGCCCGTGCGAGCTGGCGACGAACTCGTCGCCGACGTTCATCATGACCGAGCTGCCGGTGCCATAGGTCGCCTTGGCCATGCCGCGGCTATGGCAGCCCTGGGCAAACAAGGCGGCATGGCTGTCGCCGAGCACGCCGTGAATGGGCACGGGCGCCGGCAAAAAGCCGCCCAGGTTCGTCATGCCGAACAGGCCATCGGAATCGGTCACCTGCGGCAGGCAGGCTGCATCGACGCCAAAGGCCTCGCACACCGGCTCGCTCCAGCAGCCACGGCGCAGGTCAAAGAGCTGCGTGCGGCTGGCATTGGACCAGTCGCAGCGAAACTCCGCGCCGCCCGTGAGCGTCCAGACCACCCAGGCATCGATGGTGCCCAGGCACAGCTCGCCCGCCGCAGCGGCCTCGGCAGCCGCGGGAACGTTCGCGAGGATCCAGGCCATCTTGCCCGCCGGGTAGTAGGGCGAGAGCACCAGACCCGTCGTGTCGCGCACCAGCTCGGCCACGCCTTCGCGCGCAGCAAGCTCGTCGCACAGCTCGCGGGCGCGGGCGCACTGCCACACCACGGCGTCGCACAGCGGCTCGCCCGTCGTGCGCTTCCAGGCAACGGTAGTCTCGCGCTGGTTGGAGATGCCGATGCCGGCGACGTCGGCCGGATCAACCCCGGTCTCCTCCACCACGGCGCGCGCCACGGCCAGCACGTTAGCGGCGATCTCGGCTGGATCATGGCTCACCCAGCCGGCCTCGTTGACAATCTGGCGATGCGGGCGATCGGCACGATGAATCAAATGGCCGCCCTCGTCCACCAGCAGCGCCTTGGTGCCCTGCGTGGATTGATCGATTCCGATGATGTATTTGCTCATGTACTCTCCTGTCTCCCCCGTCGATTCAACAGCTAAAACCCGACGGACAAGGAGCGAGTGGCCGACCGGCTCATGAGAGCGCAGCCGGCCTGCTCAAAATTCAACCAAAAAGGATTGGCGCAAACCTGTCCCCGATGCACCAATTACTCTGCGGGAAGGAACTCGGCGACCGTCTTGGCGATTCCGGCGCCCGTCAGGCCGTAGTGCGCAAAGACCTCGGGGCTCGTGCCGGTGATGACCGGCGCATCGGGCAGGGAGAGGCACTTGACCGGACGCGGGCAATGCTCGCCCACGACCTGCGCGACCATGGAACCCAGGCCGCCGAAGGGGCTGTGCTCCTCGACGGTCACGACGGCGCGCGTGGCACCGGCGGCCTCGATCACGGCCTCGGCATCGAGCGGCTTGACGCAGTACATATCGAGCACCGTTGCCGAGATGCCCTGCTCGGCCAGCAGATCGGCGGCGTCCACGGCATGGCGGACCATCTCGCCGGTGGCGACAATCGTCACATCGGCACCGCGACGCACCCAGGTGGCGCGATCCATCTGGAACGGGCACTCGTCCTCGGTGTACACGTCCTCCACCGGGTTGCGGCCCACGCGGATGTAGGCCGGCTTGTTGTCGGCGACCAGGGCACGCACGAGCTCGGCGGTCTGGAATCGATCGCTCGGCAGATACACGCGCATGTTGGGAATCGCGCTCATGGCGGCGATATCCTGCGCGGAGTGATGGCTCATGCCTAAGGCGCCATAGGACACGCCGCCCGAGATGCCGATGAGCTTGACGTTGGTGTTGGAGTACGAAACGTCGACCTTGCACTGCTCATACGAGCGCGTGGTCACAAAGGACGCCGGCGAGGCGGCCCAGGCCTTCTTGCCGCACGAGGCCATACCGGCGGCGATACTCACCAGGTCCTGCTCGGCGATGCCGACCTCAATGGACTGCTGGGGATACTGATCGAAGAACGGCGTGAGCGATGCGGAGCCGCGGGAGTCGGAGCACAGGACGACGATGTCTTTATCGGTTGCGGCGGCCTCGAGCAGCGTGTCGCAGATAGCCTTGCGGTTGGCGATCTTGTTAGCCATTGATGGCCTCCTTATGGGCAGCGAAATCGGCGATGATCTGGGCATATTCCTCGTCGTTGGGCAGGTGATGATGCCAGCCGGCCTTGTCCTCCATAACGGGCGAGCCATAGCCCTTCACCGTGTTGAGGATGATGACCGTAGGCTTTCCCTTAGTCTCGGCCGCAAGCGTCAGCGCGGCGTCGATGGCCTGGACGTCGTTGCCCGGAATGGACAGCACGTTCCAACCGAAGGCGGCCCAGCGCTCCTCCTGCGAATCCTGCTTCATGACGTCCTCGGTGCTGCCGCTAATCTGCAGGCGGTTGCGATCCACGAGCGCGCACAGGTTATCGAGCTGGTAGTTGCCGCCGCTCATGGCGCCCTCCCAGACCGAGCCCTCGGCAAGCTCGCCGTCGCCCATGATGGTGTAGACGCGGTAGTCGCGACCGTCCATCTTGCCGGCAAGCGCCATGCCCACGGCCACGGGCAGGCCATGGCCCAGCGAGCCCGAGTTCATCTCGATGCCCTTGAGCTTGTTGTTGGGGTGGCCGATGTAGGGGCTGCCGAACTTAGAGAAGCAGGCCTTGACGTCGTCGAGGTCCAGATAGCCCTCGTGGCAGAGCACCGCATAGTAGGCCTCCATGGCGTGGCCCTTGGAGAGTACAAAGCGATCGCGGTCGGGATCGTCGACGGTCTCGGGCGAAATGTTGAGGTGGTTGGCATAGAGGGTCATGAGGGCGTCGATCACCGACATGTCGCCGCCGATGTGGCCGCCGGCGCCAGCCATGATGATGTCGACGCAATCGCGGCGAAGGTCCCAACGCAGGGACTCAAGCTCTTCGATAGTTGCCATTTCTACTCTCCTCGCAGGTAAGCTTTGACGTCTTCTTCAATCGGGTCGTATAAGTCGGGGGCAATGCCGATGTACTTGCATGCCTCGTAGAGCACCGGCACCACGTTGGCGTGAATGGCGACGCAGTGGTGGATGTAGGGACCCTCGACGATCTTGGCCTCGAGGCGCTTGAGGTTTTCGACCTCGACCCACAGGTAGGTGCCCATGCCGGCCGGGCCGTCGATGCCGCGGGCGTTGCCCAGCAGCAGCGAGTACTCGCCGTTGTCGCCGTCAAAGCGAGCAAGGGTGAGGTCACCGTGCTTGGCCTCGGCCGTCAGCGCGCCGGGGTGATCGAAGGCCAGCGGGTAGGTGAGCTTGGGCTTGACTGCCGCGCAGCTGCAGGGCCAGGGGCCGCAGTGCTGCAACAGCTCGCCGTTCTCGTTATCGGGATGGCGCACGGTCCAGTCGGCGAACATGCCGCGGTGGCGGCCCAGGTCGGCGGCCTCGACCATCAGCGCGGTGATGGCGCCATGGATATCGGTCTCGCACACGACGGGGATACCCATCTCGTTGAGGATAGCGTTGGCGGCGCAGGGCATAATGCCCAGCTCGTCCTGCAGGGCGTTCCAGCACTGGATGGCACCGGCGTTGCAGCCGTACTTCTCGACCAGGCGCTTCATGGCAATGGCAAGTCCTGCGACCGCGGGAACCTTATCCTCGGGGATGCAGATCTCAAAGCTTTCGCTAATGTGGGCGAGCATGGCGGACATGGCCTGCTCGTCGGCCTGGGCGTCGCGCACGGCCTGGACAAGCTCGGTCATGGGGATGGGCGAAAGCTGGATGTTGAACTTCTCGAGCAGCTCGCCCTCGTTGCACATGGTCGACCAGAAGTCGAACGGGCGGGTGGCCATCTGCAGGATGCGGGTGTGCTTGAAGGTCTTGACCACGTTGCACACGGCCAAGAAGTCCCAAACGCCGCGCTCGAACTCGGGGTCGGTCAGGCGGCAGTTGGTCATATAGGTGAAGGGAACCTGGAAGCGGCGAAGTACCTTGCCGGTGGCGAACAGGCCGCACTGGCTATCGCGCAGACGGGTACCATCGGGCTCGGGGCGCTCGTCGCGCGGGCCCCACAGCAGCACGGGCAGGCCGAGCTCGCGGGCAAGGCGGGCGCAAACGTACTCGGTGCCAAAGTTGGCGTGGCACAGCATGATGCCGTCGACGCCCTCGGCGCGGAACTTTTTGACGATAGGCTCGATATGGCTGTCGTCGAACAGCAGGCCCTCGTCGTTGATATCGTCGATATCCACGATGTCGACGCCGATCTCGCGCAGGCGATCAGCCGTCAGCCCGCGATACTTGATCGCGTCCGGCGCGCTAAAGATGCTGCGGCGCGTGGGCACAAAACCGAGCTTGATCTTATCCATGTACGTCCTCCCCTAATCACATGTTCAGTAAACAGATGTGTGTTTCGTTTTGTTCTGTTTACTAGATGTTTTACTCTTCTGTTTAGAAGTTTAGCGCGAAATACCCGTAGACGGTAGAGAAATCAGCCTAAACGGTATGTAAACGGATTGAACATACAAGGGAAACAAAAAAGAGGGCCCAGAAGGACCCTCTTTTAAATGGCGTTGTATTTGCTGCCCTAGCGTGCTTTGACGCGAAGCGGGCGATACCGCCTCCGCCTAGATTTCGCGCACGCTCTGGCGCTCGACAAAATAGGTCGACACGGCCGTTTTGCAGGTATAGCACTTGGGATTGCGGATGTTGCCCACCAGACGACGCACCGCGATCTCGCCCACCTCGTGTTTGGGAACATGCACCGTGGTGAGCGGCGGGTTGGAGAAGGCGCCCAGCGACAGATCGTCAAAGCCGATGATCGAGACGTCCTCGGGCACGCGAATGCCGTGCTCGTTCAGCGCGCGCATGGCACCCACGGCGAGCACGTCGTTTTCGGCAAAGAAAGCCGTCGGCAGATCGTCGCGCGAGACGTTGTCGAGCCACACGCCCATGTCGTGATAAGCGCCCTCGAGCGTGGTACCCAGCGTGACGTGCCATGCCGGGTTGGCCTCAAGATCCGCGTCCTCAAGCGCTTGGCGATAGCCGCGCTCGCGGTCCTTAAAGTTGCGGATCCGAAGGTCGCCCGCCAGATAGCCGATTTGCCTGTGGCCTTTCTCGATAAGGTAATCCACGGCACGCAGCACCGAATCGGTGTTGGCGATGACTACGGCATCGAAGTACTGGCGATCGCTCCAGCCGTCGAGCACAATCAGGTGGGCGGCAGCGTCGGCGAACAGGGCGTAGTCCTCCTCGCCCAGCTCGGTACCCATCAGCACGATGGCGGCCGACGGGTCGGCGATCAGGCCCTCGACCTGCGGGCGCACGGCGTCCAGGTCGCTAAAGTCGAGCGAGACAAAGCTCGTGCTCATGCCGTGGCGACGCGCCTGGCGCTCCACGCCCTCGATGACCGCGGGATGGAAGGTGCTCTCGTCCAGGATGGCGCCCGTCTTGCGCGCAAGCACAAACTGGATGCTCTCGAGCTGCGTCGACTGCTGATAGCCAAGCGACTGCGCGCACTCCAGGATGACCTTGGCGGTCTCCTCGCTCACGCTGCGCTTGCGGTTGAGCGCGTTGGACACGGTTGCGGGCGAAAAGCCGGTAATGCGGCTGATCTCGCGGACGCTTGCTTTAGCCATCGTTCCCCCTAGCATCGGTCGCGGCCGAGCATCGTGGCTTGACCGCCCCGTGACTCGGCAACTAAACGACCGCAAATTCAATCTAAACAGAATAGTAAATGTTTAATAGCTAGTTTAGCCTGTTGTCAAGCGAAGTGGCACGACTATTCCCCCAACGGGCGCATTTGTCCATCTTAACGTTATTACGCAAGGTCTTCGCCATTGCTTGCTATTACGCGTCGGTACCATTCGAAGCTTTTCTTTTTACGTCTCTCAAACGAGCCCGCACCGCTATCGTCTCGATCGACATAGATAAACCCGTAGCGCTTACGCATCTGTCCTGTGGCGACCGAAACCAAATCGATCGGGCCCCAACAGGTATATCCCATGAGTTCCACCCCGTCGAGCTCGACGGTCTCCCTCATCGCCTCGATGTGGGCCCGCAGGTATTCAACTCGATAGTCGTCTTCTATTTCACCCGAATCTTCCGGCACATCAGGAGCACCCAAACCGTTTTCGACGATGAACAGCGGCTTTTGATAGCGATCCCAGATTTCATTCATGGTGACGCGCAACCCTTTGGGGTCGATAAACCTCCCCCAAGGCTCCTGTTTTAGATACGGATTAGGCGCCGAGCGAAGAAGGTTCGAATCGAACTGACCTTCCGCATGCGCTTTTGCGACGCGCGTCGAGTAATACGAAAACGAGACGAAATCGACCAGGTTTGCAGCCAGTACTTCGCGGTCATCATCCCGATAGGGCACCTCAAAACCATGGCGAGCGTATTCCTTGAGAACATAGCTCGGGTACGCACCGCGCACCTGGACGTCGGTAAACATGTAATGGCTGCGATTCTCAGCCTGCGCAGCCAGCACATCGTCCGGATCACATGTAGCCGGATAGAAGACACCTGCGTTGAGCATGCAACCGATCTTCGCCCCAGGGCACAGTTCATGACACGCCCCGACCGCACGGGCGCTCGCAACCAATACATGGTGCACGGCCGTGTGAACCGTTGCATAGCGATTCTCCCCTTGCTCGAAGATGATCCCCGCCGCCATAAAGCACGCCTGCGTCATGATGTTGATCTCGTTAAAGGTCAGCCAATAATTGACCAATCCCCGATAGCGCTCGAACACGGTACGCGAATATCGCTCGAACAGGTCGACCAACCTGCGATCGCGCCATCCGCCATACGCATCGACGAGATGCATGGGGACATCATAGTGGTTGAGCGTCACCAAAGGCTCAATGTCATGCGCGCGACACGTCCTAAAAACATCCTCGTAAAAGGCAAGGCCTTCTTCATTGGGCTCGGCTTCGTCTCCTTTGGGAAAAATGCGGCTCCAGGCGATTGATAAGCGCAGGCATTTAAAACCCATCTGGGCAAACAGTTCAATATCCTGCTTGTACCTATGGTAAAAATCAATGCCCTTGCGAGCGGGATAGAAGCAGTCGGGTGCCAACGCACGCGGATCAAGGTCTCCCCGCATGACGTCCATGCGTTGATCGCCAAACGGCAGCATGTCGGAATTGGCTAAACCGCGACCGCCTTCGTTCCATCCTCCCTCGCACTGGTTTGCAGCCAGAGCCCCGCCCCATAAAAAATCTTCTCTAAACATTATGGTGTCGTCCTTTCTATCAAATTCCCGGCCCACACTGTCGAACGCAACGGACTCGGCAAGTGCCGCGCAACAGCACAGTACCGTTGCGCGGCCAAGGGGTCGGACCGCGCAACGGCTGGGGAGCATATTTGTGTAGTAGCCTCTTATGCCTCGACGGATTCAACGGCCTCAGAATCGCCGCTCTTGGACTTCAACGGCATCTTCTCCTGTCCTTCAAATCCAAAAATCATCGCCAACGCAAACGTCACGGCACCGCCAGCAAGACACCCGATGGTGCCAGGGATGATATCCTGAGCAAACATGAGCACGTTCATCCATGGGAAACCAACGCCAGTGAAGATATAGACGTTGGCATGTAGAAGGCTTACCAGCAGACCACCGACAGCACCACCAATCATGTTCCAGGCAAGAGCCTTCTTGTCGCGAAACAGGATGCCGTAGATGATGGGCTCACTCACGCGACCGAAGGCATAGGTGATGAACAAGTTCCAGCCCGTGGCTCGACTCTCCTTGCCCTTAGCGCGCAGGCCATAGGCGAGCGCGATGGCAAGCGTGGTGTAGGCTACAACCGCGGTGCCGGGGTATAAGATGGCGTCGTAACCGTTCTGGAGCGCGGCGGGCAATATGGCGGTATAGATCGGCACGTGCATGCCGGTGGCGATGATCAGATTCCAGAATGCGCCGATAACCGCGGTCGCAGCGGGACCGGCAACAGAGGCGAGCCAAATGATGAAATCGGCCACAAGGCCCATGACAAATTGGACGGCAGGGCCGCAGAGGCACAGCGCGACCGGCAACATCACGAGCACCGTACCCACGGGTACGATCAGAATGCGCAACATATCAGGCGAGATCTTCTTAAAGAAGCGCTCAACATAGGACTGGGCCCAGGTGATCAAGATGACCGGAAGAACAGCCTGGGTGTAGTTGACGAGCTGCATGGGGATGCCGAAGACGCTGAAAGGCTTTCCGTCCTCAACAATAGCGAGCATGTCGGGATAAATCATCACAACAGCGATGAGCAGTGCCAGCACAGGACTCGTTTTGAACTTCTTAGCCGAGCTATAGGCGGCAAACACCGGGAAGTAGTAATACGCCGCATCGCCCACCAGGGAAAGGATCCGATGCAGGTCGCTCGTTTCGGACATAAAACCGGCGCCTTCGGGCCCAAACAGAATAACGAGCATCTTGAAGATACCGGCGACACAAAAGATCGGAAGGATCGGGGTGATAGCGCCGCTCACGGCATCGAGCAGCTGATTGAAGAGGTGCTTGGGCGCCAAGCGCTCCTTCCAGCTAAGCTGAGGGCCATCGAGTTCCTCGTCAATCGATACCGTGACCTCGAATCCGCCCTGCTTACAAACCTCGTCGTAGACCTTGTCGACCGTGGGCCCGACCACCAGCTGCACCTGCCCTCCGGCGTGCACGACGCTGATGATAGACGAGATGTCCTCAAGCTTCTCATCATTCGAGAGGCTTTCATCCTTGAGGTTGAAGCGCAGGCGCGTCATGCAATGCGTAACCGAAGCCACGTTTTCCGCCCCGCCCACAGTGGAGAGAATCTGCTCTGCCACCTTTTTGTAATTTGCCATCATTGGCTCCTTTGCACAATCTTGGCTTACTGTTCGAATCGGCAAAGGTCATGCCCCGAATGGCTACGGGTTACAATCCTTTTTTGGAGATGATCCGGTTGAGATGGATCATCAGATAGAGTTCCTCCTCCTCGGAGAGCGTGGCGTCCCACGTTTCACGACAATAGGAACCGATATGCTTCACGCACTCTGCCAACTGCGGAAACTCCTCACGAAAGTTCTTGTACATCTGCATGTTGGCGCTGTTCAGCGACTCGCCGGCTTGAATGCGCTTGAACAGGTACCGCAGATGCGTGGCATAGCGAGTGAAATCGTAGGAATCGCGGTCAACGATGATGCGAAAATCACTCTCGACGATCTCAGTGACATCTTCTAGCATATCGTCAAACTGCTTGGTGGGTTTGCTCGCGGTCTCGATGGCCTGAACAACCCGCGCATTGACGAGATTCATGGCAATGCTGGCAATCTCTTCTTTGGGAAGTCGTTCACCAAGCTCCTTTTCGAGCCTCATAACGATAAACTGCGCCGCTTTGTATTCCTTAGGATATGTCTCGCGCACTTCATAGGCGAGAGGCATCGCAATACGAAAACCCTTTTGCGCGCGCTCCACCGCAAATGACAGGTGATCGGCCATGAACAATGTCGCCTTGGTCGACAGATCATAGGGCAGCTCGTTGGCGACAATGTCCATCACCTTGGCCGTGAACATCACGATCTCAGAAGGAAGGTCGCGCATGACGTCCTGCCCTTTGGGGTCGATGTCATAAAACGTATGCTCAATCTTAGAGAGCGGCAGCTCGCGGGGAAATTCTCCCCCAAACCCGACGCCCCTGCCCATGGCGATCACGTCGCGCCCCTGCCCGTCGCGGCAAAGAACGGCATTGTTGTTGAGCTTTTTAATCGCAAGCATTATTGAACCTCCTTTCGGAATTATCAAAAAGAAAAGGCATGACTGCAAATAGCCGAGCTATCGCGGTCATGCCTTACCAGTAACAATCCGTTGTATCGAGGCGCGGGCATGCCTCCCTAGAAGTAACAATCCGCGCAGCAAAGAATGATAGCCCATATCTTCGCGGGGAGCACCGTCCACAGCCGACCAACGGTAGCATATCGTCCGTGAACGGTTTTGGAAGCGTTGAAACGATTGGGAGGCCGTCTCAATCTTGCGGATCAGCCAAGGACACGGGCCATACGTGTCTTGAACTCGGACAGGAAGCGCGGAGCATCCACGGTCAGCGCCACAAGCGCGCTCTTGTCCGGATCGGATAGGCGGCGCTCGTCGCAAATGGTGCGGCCGCGATACTCGCCCAGCAGATCAACACGCAAATTGCAGCCGAGCGCACCCACGAGCGTGGGATCAATCGCCACGGCAACCGCCAGCGGATCGTGCAGCGCGCAGCCGCCCAGGTAGGGCGCGTTCATCTCGTACGAACCGATATAGTGCTCGACCATGCTCGCAAACGCGCAGCCCGCCATGGTGCCCGAGCCCGTCCAGCCGGCAACGTCGCGACGTGTGAGCACCACGCGGTGCGTCACATCCAGGCCCACCATGGTGAGCTTGCGGCCCGAGCGCAACACGGCGTCGGCAGCCTCGGGGTCGCTTGCCATGTTGGCCTCGGCGCCCGCGCTCACGTTGCCGGGCACGGTAAGGGCGCCGCCCATCACGACCACGCGGCCGATGGACATCATCGCCGCCGCATCGCGCTCCAGGGCAAGCGCCAGATTGGTGAGCGGGCCAGTCGCAACGTAGACCAGATCGGGGCCATAGGTACGCGCGGCATCAATCAGGTAATCGACCGCCGCATTGCCGTCGGCCGACGTCGCGCCCACCGGCTCGTACGGCGAGGCGGGCACGCTTGCGCCGCCAATACCGTTCTTGCCGTGAATGAGCGCGGTGGACGCCGGCGGCGTGTAGGGTTCGGTCGCCTTCATGGGACGATCGGCGCCCAGGTACACCGGCACCTCGGGACGGCCCAACAGGTCGAGCACCGCCAAGCAGTTGTGCGCCGACTGCTCGACGCGCACGTTGCCAAAGCACGTGGTGACGCCGACGAGCTCCACCTCGGGACTCGCGATGACATAGGCGAGCGCCATCGCATCGTCCACACCCATATCCAGATCAAGGATCAGCTTCTTGATTGCCATTGTTCTACTCCGCTTCTCCGTCT
>DXMB01000012.1:24489-35397 GCA_019414425.1 Collinsella sp. | reverse complement strand
TCCGATCTCTGTTCCCCCCCCCCCTTATACTCCTTGTACGAGGAGGTAAGAAGTCATGGACAAGACCGCACAGGACAGCTTGGCAAAGAAGCCCGTCGACATGAGGGACAGGATTCTCGAGCATCTCGAGGCCCTCACCTCTGCCGTCTCGCTCGACGACCTTGCCCGTCTGTCCACCTCCGACATCGCCGAGACGCTCATCATCTCCAGGAGCCTGGCGAGCCAGTACCTCAACGACCTTGTTCGCGCCGGCCTTGTGGTTAAGGTGGCGGGCAGGCCTGTCCGTTATTTTCATCGCCGCGCGTTCCAGAAGCGTTTTCAGGTAAAGCTCTCTGCAAGCGAGTACGCCTCGCTCGCCGACCTCATCCAGGCGACGGGAATCGCCGATCACCGCGACTTCGCGCGTGCCGTGGGCTTCGACATGAGCCTCAGCTCCGTTGTCGAGCAGTGCAAGGCTGCGGTTCAGTACCCTCCGTTTGGCCTGCCCATCCTCTTGAGCGGCGGCGTGGGTGTCGGTAAGTCTTTCCTTTCTCGCCTTGTGTACGAGTACGGCAAGAACCAGGGCTTGCTGTCCCGCGACTCCTCCTATGTGCGCATCGACTGCGCCGGGGTCCCGGACGCCGCCTCGTTCAACGGGCTTCTTGACGAGTCGATCGCGAAAGCGCGCGGGGGTGTGGTCTTTGTCAACGGCATCGAGGCACTCTCTCCCTCTGCGATGGAGCACTGCCTTGCGACGGCCCTCGGGCTCGATGCCTCCCAGGATGCGCCGCGCGCTCGCCTCGTTCTTTCGACGACGCTTTCCGCCGATGACCCGAAGGTTTCCTCGGCCTACAGCAAAATGCCCATCTGTGCCCGCGTCCCCTCACTCAAGGAGCGGACCCCCGAGGAGCGCGAGGATCTCATCTTGAGCTTCCTGCGCAGCGAGGGGTGCCGAATCGGTTCTGATGTGAAGATCAGCCGCGGCGCATACCGTTGCCTCGTGAACGCGGACTTTTCCGATAACATCGCCGGCTTGCGCGCCTGCGTGACGAACTGCTGCGCCAAAGCGTTCCTCAATCGCGAGGGCGACTACGTCGTCGTTCGCCCGTATCTTCTTCCCAGCGGGCTCCTCTCCTCCGCGCAGATCGATCAACAGCCCGACGATGGCGTTCTGATCGACGCGTCCCTGGATGCCGCCGAGAGCACAGGGCCGGTCGAGCAGGCGCTCGATGCCCTGTGCTCCCTCGATGAGCGATTCTGCGCCGGGGAGCTCTCTGTCTCCGAGCTCGTCTCGCAAGCTGTCTCCGCTGTGCGCGGCGTTGAGGATCACTTGATCTTCGGCCGCGGCGTCGCCTCCTCGAGGTCGCGCGCCTTCGAGCGCGTCGTGGGCGCGGTCCTTGCCGACGCAGGCTCTTCTTATGGCATCGAGCTTTCGAGGAAGGTCGCTTTTCTACTGGCCCAGGAGATTTGCCTGCAGTTGTGGCCGGGCATCGGCCTGGCTAAGCGAAAGTCTGCCTGTGCGGAGCAAATCTCCCATCTCCTCGGTGCCGTGACCTCCGAATTGCCGTTTGCCTCGAGCGTCTCCGATCAGGTCGCCGCAGACGTGGAAGGGGCGCTGGTAATCTCGCTCGATCACTTCACGAAGACGCTTCTGACGCTGTGCGTCGCATCGGAGTCTCGCGATGCGAAGGCCCTTCGGACGCTCTGCGTCATCTTGTCCCACGGCTACTCAACGGCGACGAGCATCGCCGACGCGGCGAACCGTATGCTCGGCATGCATGTGTACGAGGCTGTCGACATGCCCTACGACCAGCAGCTGAAGGACATCGTCGGTCCGCTCCAGCGCCTCGTCGACCGCCATTCCTACTGCACCGGGGTCGTGTTCCTCGTCGACATGGGCTCCTTGGAGGAGGCCTATAAGGCCCTCGAGAACGTTACCGACTCCACTATCGGCGTGGTGAACAACGTCTCTACCGGTCTTGCGCTCGAGATCGGGGTCGGGCTGCTCGGCGGCAAGTCCATCGTCGAGGTTCTTGGCGATGCGACCGCCGCGTGCGTGACGCACTGCAAGGTGATCGAGCGCGTCAACCGTGAGGACGCCATCGTCTTCTGCTCCGAGTCCGGGGTCGACGCCGCGGAGAGGATACGCCAGCTCGTCTCGCAGAGCCTCCCGCGCACCATAGGCGCGCGCCTGCTCACGAGGCCCTTCAAGCAGCTCGTCGCGAACGGGTCGAACGACGCCGTTTTCTCCGAGCACCGCGTCTGCGCCGTCATCGGCACGGGAGACCCCGGGGTCGCCTCCGTCCCCTTCGTCGCCCTCGAGGACATCATGTCGACGGCGTCCGCCTCTAAGGTTGATGCCGTGTTCGGCAGGTGGCTTGACGCTTCCGAGCTCTCTTCTTTCCACGAGAAGCTGCTCTCGAACATGACGCTGCAGAACGTCATCCGCTCCATCACCATCCTCGACCCGGAGCGGCTATTCCACGAGATCGAGAGCGCCGTGCACGAGCTTCAGCGCAGGACAGGCGAGAAGATCGGCAGCAACGCCATCATTGGGCTCTACGTCCACCTCTGCTGTCTCGTCGAGCGCCTTGTTACCAGAAACCCCATTGAGACCTACGTTGGCCAGGACCGCTTCGAGGAGGAACGCGCCGATTTCATCGAGTCCTTCAGGCAGAGCTTCTCGAGCATCTCGACGCGCTATCGCGTAGAGGTTCCCGTAAGCGAGATCGCATATGTCTTCGACTACATAAGCGTGAGCGCCGCCCCGGCGCGAGAAGAGCGCCTCGGCTCCTCGGACCTCCTGCTCGACGAGTGACCTTCCCCGCGCCGCCGCAAGCTGACCGCGCGTCCTCAATAATCCGATAACCCCTTGCCCGGCGCGAATCCGGATAGCGCCGAGGCAGTACCGAACGCAAAACTTCATTTGATAGGAGCAAACATGAGTGTTGTTATGGCACGAATCGACAACCGCCTGCTTCACGGCATCATCGTGACGCAGTGGGCCCCGGTGTCGGGCGCGACCCGAGTCATGGTCATCGACGACAAGGTCGCCGGCGACGAGGTCCTGAAGTCCACTATGAGGATGGCGCGCCCCGCGGGCATGGCCGTCTCGATCATCTCCGAGCAGACCGCGCTCAAGAACTTCGCGGCGGGCAAGTACGACCGCGAGAAGGTCTTTGTCATCGCCAAGGAGCCCGAGACGATCCTTCACCTGGTCGAGTCGGGCATCGAGCTCCCGTCGCTGATCGTCGGCGGCTCGCTCGTCAAGGAGGGCGGCGTCCAGCTCACCCAGCGCGCCTACGCCTCCGCCGAGAACGTCCAGAGCTACAAGGCGCTCATCGCCCGCGGCGTCAAGGTGACGGCACAGTTCGTGCCCGCCGACAAGCCCGTCTCCGTCGCCGACCTCATCTAAGGAGGGATCATGGTCAACTTCACTATCCTGCAGGTCGTCCTTTTGACCCTGCTGGCCTTCATCAAGCACGTGGACTACTACGGCATCCTTATCACCGGCGTCGTCATGGGCGACTGGCAGACCGGCCTCGTCATCGGCGGCACCATCCAGCTCATGCAGCTCGGCGTCGCGGGCTTCGGCGGCTCGTCGATTCCCGACTACGGCACGATGGCCATCATCGCCACCGCCTACGGCGTGACCCTGGGCGCGGACACGGGCCTCGCCATCGGCCTGCCGGTCGGCATGCTCGGCATCCAGCTCGACGTCGTCGCCAAGATCCTCAACGGCTTCGTCGTCGAGAAGTCCCAGAAGTTCTGCAACGAGGGTAAGTTCAATCAGATGAACGCCATCCTGTGGGTCTGCCCCGCGCTCTTCGGCCTGTGCGCCGCCCTGCCCGTCTTTGTCTCCGTGACGCTCGGCCAGCCCGCCGTCAACTGGCTCCTCGAGGTCATGCCTCAGTGGTTCCTCTCCGGCCTCACCCTCGCCGGCAAGATGCTCCCGGCCATCGGTATCGCCATGCTGCTCCGCTACATGCCCACCGGCAAGTACTTCCAGTACCTGCTCGTCGGCTTCTTCCTCTCGGCCTTCCTGAACGTGCCCATCATCGGCGCCGCCATCGTCGGCGTTGCCCTCGCGATCGCGTTCTACCAGCGTGCCGAGAGGGACACCGAGCTCGCCGCCCACGCTTCCGCAGACGCCTTCATCGGAGAGGATGAGTAACCATGGAAAACGAGAACATCACCGCCGTCGCCGAGGGCAAGCCCTCCGGCTACAAGGTCACCAAGAAGGACCTGCGCAACGCGAACTGGCGCTGGCTCATGAGCGTGTGCACCTTCAACTACCAGACCCAGCAGGGCGCCTCAGTCGCCTACGCCCTCTCGCCGGTCCTGAGGAAGATCTACACGAACGACGAGGACTATAAGCAAGCGCTCAACAACCACTTCCGCTACTACAACACCCAGCCTTGGCTCGCCGCCATCATCCTTGGCGCCTGCGTGGCCATGGAGGAGCGCGACGGCCTAGCGGCGGCGGACGCCGTCCAAGACCTGAAGATCGGCACCATGGGACCGCTCGCCGGCGTCGGCGACTCCCTGCTCATGACCATGATCCCGACCATCATGGGCTCCATCGCCGCCTACATGGCCATCGAGGGCAACCCCGTGGGAGCCGGCATCTGGTTCGCGCTCATCCTGGCCATCTTCTGGGTCCGCATGCACGCCCTCGAGTTCGGCTACAAGCAGGGCGTGAAGCTCGTCACCGACTTCAGCGAGAAGCTTCCCAACCTCACTGCCGCCGCCTCCGTGCTCGGCCTCACCGTGGTCGGCTGCCTCATCGCCTCGGTCATCGGCGTCACCTGCCCGATTAGCTTCAGCTTCGGCGACGTCTCGATGGAGATTCAGCCGCTGCTCGACAAGATCCTGCCTGCCATGATCCCCGCCGCCATCACGGGAAGCGCGTATTACCTTCTTACCAAGAAGAACGCGAGCATGACGGCCCTCATCCTCGTGGTGATCGTCCTCGCGATGGTCGCCTCCGCCGCCGGCATCCTCGCCTAGCTTCGACCCAAGAGATTGGTGAATCAATGAGAAAGATAGTTGTGGCGAGCCATTCCCTTCTCGCCCAGGGCTTCAAGGACACCCTCGAGTTCCTTACGGGTAAGAGCGACGCCGTCAACGCCGTGTGCGCCTACGTGAACGACAACGGCGAGGGGCTCGACGCGGCGGTCGAGGCGGCTCTTTCGGGCACTGACGAGGTCGTCGTCCTCACCGACGCGCTCGGCGGCAGCGTGAACCAGCGCTTCTCCCGCTTCGCCTCCGACCGGATCCACGTGATCGCGGGTGTCAACCTCCCGCTCGCCATGACGGTCGCGCTCGCGCGCCCCGACGAGAAACTCGACTTCGACGCCCTCGTCGACGAGGCGCGCCAGCAGATCGTCTACGTGAACGGTGCCAGTTCCGCCGAGTGCGAAGACGACGAATAGAGGAGGTCGACGATGAGAGAGTTCCTTAAGGACGTGTGGATGCACGGCGGTGAGGAAAGCCGCGCCATCACCCCCGAGAACATCACGGGCGAGAAGGGCCGTGCCGCCATGTCGGCCAGCCACCTCGGCGTCGGCCGCAAGGGCTCGTGCTGCGTGCCCCTTGAGTCCGGCGAGACCATCACGCTCGCGGACATCGAGGGCCCCGGCATCATCCGCCACATCTGGATGACCGTCCCCGACAAGACCGCCGCCGGCAGCTTCGTCATGCGCGACCTCGTGCTGCGCTTCTACTGGGACGACGAGGAGACCCCCTCGGTCGAGTGCCCTGTCGGCGACTTCTTCTGCAACGGCTTCGGTGAGCGCGCCATCGTCAACTCGATGCCCATCTGCGTGAACCCGACGGGCGGCATGAACTGCTACTTCGAGATGCCTTTCAGGAAGCACGCCAAGGTCACGCTTACGAGCGAGCACCCCGGGTTCATTAAGTACATCTTCTACACGTTCAACTACGCGCTCACCGACGTGCCGGACGACGCCATGTACTTCCACGCCCGCTTTAACCGCGAGCGCAGCACCCGCAGGGGCGTCGACTACACCGTGCTCGACGGCGTGCGCGGCAAGGGCTACTACGTCGGCACCTACATGGCCCTGTGCGCCCTGGAGCGCTATTGGTGGGGCGAGGGCGAGATGAAGTTCTTCCTCGACGGCGACGAGGAGTTCCCCACGGTCACCTCGACGGGAGCCGAGGACTACTTCGGCGGTGCCTGGGCCTTCCTCGACAGGCCGCCCCACGCGCTGCCCGAGGCGCAGTGCTTCAACACGCTGTTCGCCGGCTACCCGTACCGCTCGACGCGCGACGCCACGCGCGACCGCTTCAGCGCGGGCAAGCCGAACCCGAACCCGATGCTCGCGACCAACGACGACGCGCTGCCCAGGCACGGCCTCTACAGGTGGCACCTTCCCGACCCGATCTCGTTCAAGGAGGACCTGCGCGTGACGTTCCAGGACCTCGGCAACGACGACATCAAGCTCTACGAGCGCGAGGACGACATCTCCACCGTCGCCTACTGGTACCAAAGCGAGCCGCACGCCGTGCTCGCCCCGTTTGCCGCAAGGCAGGACCGCGTGCCCAGGTAGGGTCGCCTCGAAACAAGCCAACGTTATGGGCGCCCGCGGTTGACCATGACTGCGGGCGTCCCTTTGTAAGGAGGATCACATGAGCGAAAAGCAAATGAGGCTCGGCGCCCTCGAGGCCGGCGGGACCAAGATGGTCTGTGCCGTGGTGTCCGGCGACGGCGAGGTCCTCGACCGTATGGAGACCCCGACGCTTACGCCCGCCGAGACCGTCCCGCAGATGATCGAGTGGTTCACCGCCCGCGATGTGGACGCGTTGGGCATCGGCGCCTTCGGCCCGACCTGCGTCGACCCCAACGACGAGCGCTACGGCTCCATCCTCCAGACGCCCAAGCTCGCGTGGCGAGGCCATGGTCTTCGCGCCGCGTTCGCCGACGACCTCGGGATTCCGGTGGCCTACGACACGGACGTTAACGTTGCCTGCCTCGGCGAAGTGGTCTTCGGCTGCTGCAAGGGGCTCGAGGACGCCGTCTACGTGACCATCGGCACCGGCGTGGGCGCGGGCGTCATGTGCGCGGGCAGACTCCTTCACGGTATGCTGCACCCCGAGGCCGGTCACATGCTGGTAAGGACCCGTCCCACCGAGGAGGGACGCTGCGTCTGCCCGAGCCACGCGAGCTGTCTCGAGGGGCTCGCCTCCGGCCCCGCCATCGCCGCGCGCTGGGGAAAGCCCGCGGCCGAGCTCGCGGACAACGATGAGGTGTGGGCGCTCGAGGGGGATTATCTGGGGCAGATGTGCGCGAACCTCGTGCTCATGTACTCGCCTCGCCGCATCGTCCTCGGCGGCGGCGTGATGCACCAGGAGCAGCTCTACGGCATCGTCCGCAAGAAGACCCTCGAATATCTGGGTGGCTACATCCAGACCGCCGAGCTTAAGGACATGGAGAGCTACATCTGCGCCCCGGGCTGCGGCGGCGACCAAGGAATCCTCGGCGCGGCCGAGCTGGCAAGAAGGGCGCTCGCGTAACTTGCGCTCTCTCCGCCATACAACGCGTTAAGAAAAGACGAGCGCTTCTTGCCAATTGAGCGGCAAGAAGTGCTCGTCTTTTGCATTTGTTTTTGGGCAGGACGCCCCGCCTCCGCTAGAGTCCCTGGACCGCCACACCCACGAGGTTTGGACCGGTGTGGACAAGAAGCGCGGGGCTGATGTCGGAGCGGACGACCTCCACCGCGTTGGCCACGCGCTCGCACAGGGCCTGCTCCATACGGTCGTAGAGGTCGGCGTGGGCCGAGGTGCGGCTCGCGGCAAAGCGCACCTTGGGGTGCTTCTCGACGATGGCGGCGATGAGCTTGACCTCGGTGCGATGCGGTGCTTGCACAGCCATTTCGTGTGCGCGAGGCTGTTGGCTTTCTGGGCCACAGCAATCACCTTCCCCCTAGTATGATGACCTGAACAATCCTCATGCTAGGGGGAAGGTTTTTGTCGCGTAGCGGAAATTGGCCTCCACCCGCTGAGCGGGTGGCTTTCTATGCCGCGCGTGCCGCGCGGCACGGACTAAAGTCCATGAATAAAAACGAGGAAGGCCACGTCCGGCCTCCCTCGCAAAGGGTCTCTGATTACTCCCACTCATTGGGGACAGACTTAAATGAGTGCTCTTGAAATGCCGGCGCCTGGGGACGTTCTTTTTCTGTCTGCAGTTTGGAACGTTCCTTTTCTGTCGGCAGTTTGGGACGGTCCTTAGAGCTGCAGCGCGCCATGAGCGACGAGGCGAAGCGGATCATCCTGTCCTTTGAGTTCTAAGCATAAGCCCCTGTCTCTGAGCAATGACCGGTTCGCATTTGTGCGTATTTGCGTGCGTGGGATTGCGTGAATATGCGTATAGATGCGCCGTTTACGGGACAAAAATGACCGTTTAGCGGTGAGATACGCACAAACACGCACAGACGCGCGTGTTTGTGCGAATATAGAGCTATCCGAAATGCAAGACGTTCTATGACACAGGAGGCACATATGGTAGATTCCAAGCAGGCTCCACTCGACTCCGCGGCAGCCGCAAAAGCAGCGTTCGCTTCGGTCCAGGACAAGCCATTCCCCGATGATATCTTTACGGCTCCCGAGCTTCGTTGGGCTGTGATCGGGTGCGGCGTTATCGCCAACCAGATGGCCCAGTCTCTCGCTCTTGCCGGCCGCAAGCTTGCGGGCGTCGCCAACCGTACGCTGTCCAAGGCTCAGGCTTTTGCTGAGCAGTATGGCATCGAGAAGGTCTATGAATCGGTTGAGGACCTCTACGCCGATCCGGGCATCGACGCCGTCTATATCACCACGCCGCACAACACGCATATCACCTATCTGCGTGACGCGCTGGCCGCCGGCAAGCACGTGCTCTGCGAGAAAGCCATTACCCTCAATTCCGCTGAGCTCGACGAGGCGCGTGCCATCGCCGACGAGCACAACGTCGTCCTCATGGACGCCACCACGGTGCTTCATATGCCCTTGTATCAAGAGCTGCGCCGTCGCATGGATGCCGGCGAGTTTGGTCGCATGAACCTCGCCCAGCTCAACTTTGGTAGCTACAAGGAGTACGGCGATCTGACCAATCGCTTCTACAACCGCAACCTTGCTGGCGGTGCCATGCTCGACATTGGCGTGTATGCCCTGTCCGTCATGCGTCTCTTTATGGCAAGCCAGCCCATTGAGGTCGTTTCGTTGGGCAACACCTGTGAGACCGGTGTTGACGTTGCGGGCGGCATCGTCTGCCGTAATGCCGAGCAGCAGCTGGGTGTTGTGAGCCTCACGCTCCACTCCAAGCAACCCAAGCGCTCGATTATTAGCTTCGATAAGTGCTATATCGAGGTCAACGAGTATCCGCGCGCCGATCACGCGACTATCGTGTGGACTGCGGACGGCCACCGCGAGGAGGTCCACGCCGGCACCGAGGCTTACGCCCTTTGCTATGAGATGGCCGATCTTGAGAAGGCCGTTGCCGGCGACGACTCTAAGCGTGAGCTTCTGGGCTATGCTTCTGATGTTATGGAGCTGATGACCAAGCTACGCGCCGACTGGGGAGTCGTGTACCCCGAGGAGGAGTAAGCGATGCTAGCGGAAGATAGGCTCAACGCGATCGTGTCGATGGTTCAGCAGACCGGCTCGGTTACCGTGCCGGAGCTTGCCGAAGCCCTGGGCGTGACGGCGTCTACCATTCGGCGCGACCTGCAGACGCTCGACCGAGCACACCGTATCGCCAAGGTGCACGGAGGCGCGACAAGTCTGGAGCGCGCGCACGTGACGCGCGACCTAACGCTTAATGAGCGCAGCGACCTCCATAACGACGACAAGGAGCGTATCTGCGCCCGTGCGGCGGCGCTTGTGGAGCCCGAGAGCTTTGTATACATCGACTCGGGTTCGACGACGCTCAGGCTCATCGAGCATCTTCCACACCTTGAAGATGTCACCTATGTGACCGATTCCGTGCTCCATGCTCAACGCCTTGCTTTGCGCGGCATGCGTACCGTGGTGCTGGGTGGCGAGCTCAAACCCGAGACCGAGGCGCTCGTTGGCCCCGATGCCTTGGCAACCTTAGACCGCTACAACTTCAACTGTGGCTTTTGGGGCTCTAACGGCATTGCCGCCGAGCAGGGCTTCACGGCGCCTGATATCGAGGAGGCGCAAGTAAAGCGTATCTCGATGCGCCATACGGCCAAGCGCTTCGTAATCTCGGACGCCAGTAAATTTGGCATGGTGGCGCCCGTCAAGTTCGCGGACTTCCGTGACGCAACGATTATTACCGCAGGCGATGTCCCTGCCAAGTACCGGGCAATGGACAACGTCATCACGGTCTAACAGCAAGGGACGGGCTAAGGCCAAAACCACCGCGAAGGGGCAGGAACCTTTGTGGTGGTTTTGACGTTTGTCCAGATAAAACCTGCCAAAATAAACCTGTCCCTTTTTGGCAGGTTTTAGGGCTCCCAGGGGCAGGGGGCTTCGATGTGGATGTGCTCGCCGGTTACGGGATGCGTAAAGGACACGCTGTGGGCGTGGAGCATGAGGCCACAAGGACGCGGCGTCCCGTACAGGTCGTCGCCCACCAGGGGATGGCGCTCGCTCGCCAGGTGCACGCGAATCTGGTGTTTGCGGCCGGTGAGCAGCTCGACATCGATATACGAGCGCGTGGGCAGGCCGCGGCGGCTCTTAAGACGCTTGAGCACCTTCACGCGCGTTTGAGACGGCTTGCCGCTGGCGCCGACGCGCATCTTTCGGCTGTCGTGACGGTCGCGGGCGATGGGCTTGTCGATGAGCTTTTCGTTCCAGTCGATCTTGCCCTCGGCGAGCGCCAGGTAGTGCTTTTCGAACGCGCGGTCGATGATCATCTGGTCAAAGGCGGGCTGCGTCTGCTTGTCGAGTGAGAACAGCACCACGCCG
>DXMB01000012.1:0-24389 GCA_019414425.1 Collinsella sp. | reverse complement strand
CATCTGGTCAAAGGCGGGCTGCGTCTGCTTGTCGAGTGAGAACAGCACCACGCCGGTGGTGTCACGGTCCAGGCGATTGAGCGGCTGCATGTCGGTCGCGGCAAAGCCGTCGCCCATCGCCAGCAGCAGGTCGCTGGCGTAGTCGGTAAGTGTGCGCTCGCCGGTGCCGTCACCGTGGACGATCATGCCGGCGGGCTTGTCGATGGCCATGAGCCAGGCGTCGCAGTAGAGGACTTGAGGTTCTTCGTTCACGTGTAAGCCTTTCGGTTAGCTAATTCCCGCAAACATGCAGCCCGAGGTGGCGCCGCGCAGGCGGGCGGCCGGCTTGCGGCCGGCTTGAGCCGCCTCGACAGCGCGACGGACGCGAGCGACGGCACGGCCAATCTCATCGGCCTCGAGCAAGGTTCCGTCGACCATAAGACGGCGCACGCCGGCATCGAGCAGCTGCGGAACTTGCGGCGTGAGGTCGATGGGGTAGGCGTCGTACAGGCGTGAGCGGCCGTGGATGTCGGTACGCACCGGCATGACCTTGGCGTCGATATTCTTGAGCGAGAGCTTGCGGGCACGCAGGCGGCAGTTGGCACAATCGTGGATGCAGCCGTTGGCAACCTGCAGAATGCAATGCTCGCTTGTCATGACGCGCGGGCGGCCAAAGACGGTGATGCCCAGAGCCGCGGGCGCGGCGGTGCCGAGCGAGATAATCTCGTCGAGCGTGATCTCGGGCGAGAGCCAAAACGCACCGGCTCCGCGCTCGGCAAGCGCCTCCATGCAGGGCGTGTTGTGCACCGGCAGGCAAGAGCGAATCTCGGCCGTGGCGCCAACCTGGGCGGCCAGGGCAAGCTCAGAGATGTTGCCAATAGCGACCGTGGCGCCGGCAACAACCCATGGGTCAACGCGGACGTGGTCAACGGCGCGGCAGACCTCATCGAGCACGGGTACGATGCCCTGCTCAAACGTATCGGCGGGGGAGAGCTTGGCCGCATCGAGCGCGTCGGTGGTCATGTAGATGCGCGTTGCACCCTCCGCCCGCGCTGCCTCGGCGGCCTCGAGCGAGGTGACGGTGGCGCAGATCTGCGGCTCGTCGCGGTAGTGCTCGGGCGCGGGGCGGGGATCACTGGTGACAATCGCCGGCAGCTCGAGCGTTTTCGCGCGCTCCGCGTACGGCGCCAGAATGGCCTCTTCCAGCGCCTTGCAAGCGGCGGCGCGCACCTTATGTACGGCGGAGAAACCCATGCCACAGCCCTCATCGAGCGCCACCTCAAAGCTCGCAGCCTCAAAGGGAGAGGAACCCATGCGGCCGACGTGCTCAACCAGATCGGACGCCTCGACCGCACGGGTCTTGGCGGCTTCGACGGTAAAGCCCGTGGCCGTGGCCGTAAGCGAAGGGTCGTCGCAGCAGGTGAGCGTAACGGTAAACGGCTCGCCCAGACGCGCCACGACGGACACATCAACAGCTCGGCGGCGCAGCACATCGCGCTTGAGCGCGGCGCCGGCGGCGTCGATGGCACGCTGACTACGAATCACGCGGACGCGGCAGCCCTCGGGCATGCTGCGGGGTACGCGACATTCGATGACTTCACCGGCTGCGGCATCATCGGCGGCAATGGTGGTCAGGAACTGGTCAAACTCGTTATCGTGGCGAAGCTCCAGCAGGTCGCCCTTGCCCACGGGCTCAAACAGCTCAATGCGGGCGATGGCGGCGCGGCGACGGCGGTCGTCGGGCTTGAGGCCGCGCACATCGCGGTTGGCCGGGCGGCTGCCCAGCACCGTGCCCACGATCTGGCCGCGGTTGTTGGAACGCTCATAGCTCATCATCTCGTCGCCCGAGGTGCCGTCCTGATAGGCGTGCGTAAAGTCGCGGTTAAAGCAGCGCTTGAGCTGGCGCTGGCGGGCGGCTTTCTCGTCCTTGGCAACGGTGGTTCCGGCCAGCATGTCATCAATCTGATGACGATACACGTCGACGATGGAATACACGTAATCGGGCGCCTTCATGCGGCCCTCGAGCTTGAGCGACGCAGCGCCGGCGTCATACAGGCGGCGAACAAGTTGTGAGGTGTTGGTGTCACGTGGGCACAGCGCGCGCTCGCGACCGGCAGGGGAGAGCGAGCGACCGTTCTCGTCGATCAGCTCGTAGGGCAAGCGGCAGGGCTGGGCGCACATGCCACGGTTGGCCGATCGTCCCGCCATGGCAAAGCTCGAAAGCAGACACAGGCCAGAGTAGCAAAAGCAGATGGCGCCATGGCTAAAGACCTCAAGGTCCACATCGGGCGCGGCATCGTGGATGGCGGCAATCTCGTCGATGGAAAGCTCGCGCGAGAGGGTCACGCGGTCGGCGCCCTGCTCGCGGCACCAAAGGGTTCCGCGGTCGTCGTGGATGTTCGCCTGGGTCGAGATATGCGTCTCGATGCCGGGCATGGTGCGCTTGACCTCAAAGAACAGGCCCCAGTCCTGGATGATGAAGGCGTCGGCGCCCAGCGTGGAGCAGCGATGGATGAGCTGCAACGCATCGCTCATCTCGGATTCCTTGATGACGATGTTGACCGTGACGTAGACGCGCGAGCCGGCCAGGTGCGCGGCGCGGCAGGCCTGCTCAAAGGCCTCGTCGGTAAAGTTGGTGGCCTTGCGGCGTGCGTTGAAGCTGCCCATGCCGCAGTAGATGGCGTCTGCCCCGGCGGCGAGTGCGGCGGCAAAGGGCTCGGGCCCTCCGGCGGGCGCCAAAAGCTCGGGTCTGCGGTTGGTGGTTCGACTGGCGGTTGCGGTCATATCCTGCCTTTCAAAATGCTCAGATACTCAAAAGTATAGTGGTGCCGTCGCGGCAGGCGATGCCCGCGTTCCAAGCGGGATAAAGTCTTCAGCAGCTTGGACTGGCTGCTCCACATGAGAACCGTTCAGCGGTCCGGGGAAACCGTTGGGCGATAAAATATTCTCGCAACGTGATAATAATCTTGCATCGCGCGGAAACCTTGAGTACTATCCCAATCAAGCGCGGTGTTCAGACCGAACTGTGCCTCCCGGTGTGAACGCCGCGCTCCCGTTCCCTTTTACTTGTAAGGAGATAAACATGAGCAAGACCGTCGTGTCTTCCGATAATGCACCCGCAGCCATCGGCCCGTATTCCCCCGGCATCCAGACCGGCAACATGGTGTTCCTGTCCGGCCAGCTGGGCATCGACCCCGCAACCGGCAAGATGCCCGAGGGCGTCGAGGCCCAGGCTAAGCAGTCCCTTGCTAACGTCGAGGCCCTGCTGACCGCTGCCGGCGCCACCTTTGCCGATGTCGTCAAGACCACAGTCTACCTGGCTGACATTGCCGACTTCGCTGCCGTAAACGAGATCTACGCCTCCAAGTTCGAGGCCCCGTTCCCCGCGCGCAGCGCTTTCCAGGTTGCCGCTCTTCCGGCTGGCGGTCTGGTCGAGATCGAGGTCGTCGCCGCTCTCTAAGGCGTTGGCCACAACTAAACATGACATGCAAAAAGACCCTGCAGCGCGTGCGAGCTGCAGGGTCTTTTGTCAAGTGACGAATCGCTTGTGGAGCCGCGCTCCATTTTGCTCGTTAGCCCTCCTTGCGGACCTTTTGCAGGTAGCGGTAGACGCTGGGCTCCGAGATGTCTAGCGCGGTGGCGGCGCAGGCCACGGCGCCCTTGAGCATGAACACCCCGTTGCCGTTGAGGTGGCGAATGACGTCGACGCGGTCGCTCTGGCCAAGTGACGCTACATCCAGCCCGCGCGCACTCAGCAACTCGGCAATGCTGCGGTCGATGAGCTCCTGTGTTGACTCCGAAAGGCTTTCGACCTCGATAGGGGCGGGCTCCGTGCGCGTCGGCGCCGCGTCGAAGCATGCCATGAGCTGCTGCGCCATGGCGTTGATGGAGCGCACGGTCGAGAGGTCGGTGTTGACGCAGAGCATACCGACGATCTCGTCATTCTCGCGGATAAAGTACGTCGCGGACTCCAACGTCTTGCCACCGGCGCCGCGGCCCTCGTAGCCCGTAATAAACGGCAGGTCGCGATACTTGGGGTCGTGCATGATCTTGAGCGCCAGATCGGTGGCGGGACCGCCGACCTTACGGCCGCTCACGATGCCGTTGCGAATATCGACGATGGCGTGGTCGGGATCCGAGAAATCATGCAGCACGATCTCGCTGTTCTTACCGAGTATCTGCTCCAGGAAATCGACCATCGGCAAAAAGCGACGTACGGTCTCGTTCACGGGCAACTCCTTTGGGTGAAATCGGAAATGTTCATAACAATTTTTTCTCATGGTAACACGCTGCTCTTCATCTCGTATATCCGCAGGTACATTGCGTAATACAGACGAACGGTAGGAATTTGGCGGTAAACGGTTGACCAAAAGAAAAGTTAGATGTTATTTTGACCAGACACTTTCCTGAACTGCGGAAATGCATTATCGCAGCTGAAGAATAGTCTGATAACAAAAAATTATTATTGAGAATGAGAATCATCTTTAATACGATATGCAACGAAGGCACAACCTCAACCCCGCACTGCGTCACAATAGAGCGTTAGATGCGAAAACAACTATTTCGAGGATTGGTGGTCAAATGACCCAGGAGACGGTTAAGAACGGCACTGAAGCCCTGTTCACTCGTGAAGGCATGCCTCCCGTTAAGGAAATGATCCCGTGTGCCCTTCAGCACGTACTGGCTTCGTTTGCCGGTATCATCACCCCGGCTGTCATCATGGCCGGCGTCTACGGCTTTAATAGCCAGCAGAGCACCGACATCATCCAGGTCGCGCTCATTCTTTCGGCAATCGATACGGCCCTTCAGGCCTTCGCTCCCTTCCGTCGCATCGGCGGCGGTCTGCCCATCGTCATGGGCGTTTCGTTCGCGTTCCTGCCGGCCCTGCAGGCCATGGGTGCCTCGGGCTTTAGCTTTGGTGCGCTGCTGGGCGGCGAGATCGTCGGCGGTGCCGTCGCGGTCCTTTTTGGTCTGGCTTACAGCAAGATTAAGTGGCTGTTCCCGCCCGTCGTGACCGGTACGGTCATCTTCTCCATCGGCGTTTCTCTCTATCCCACGGCCGTCAAGTACATGGCCGGCGGTATGGGTACGCCGTTGTGGGGCACCCCGCAGGCCTGGTGCGTCGCTCTTATCACCTTCGCCGTGGTCTTTGCGCTCGCCAACTTTGGCAAAGGCACGCTCAAGCTGGGATCCGTGTTCTTTGGCATGATCGTTGGCATGATCGTTTCGATCCCCTTTGGCATGATCGACTTCTCCAGCGTCGCCACCGCTCAGGTCTTCGCCCTTCCCAAGCTCATGCCCTACGCGCTCGAGTTTGATCCCGAGGTCTGCATTACCCTCGCTGTTGTGTTCCCCATGGTTGCCATCCAAGTTATCGGTGACGTCTCCGCCGCCTGCCTGGGCTCCATCGACCGTATGCCCACCGAGCGCGAGCTCTCCGGCGCTATCGTGTCCCAGGGCCTTACCTCTATGGTCGGCGGCCTGCTGGGCGGTCTTCCCACCAGCGCCCTTGGCCAGAACGTGGGCATCATCTGCTCCAACAAGGTCGTCAACAAGTGGGTCTTTGTGATCATCGCGGCCGTCTTTGCCATCGCCGGTCTGTTCCCGCAGCTCTCTGCCGTCCTTTCCGCTATCCCGCAGCCCGTCATCGGCGGCGCGACCGTCGGCGTCTTTGGCACCATCACCATGAACGGCGTGCGCATGTTCACCCGCGAGGGCCTCACGCAGCGCACCACCACCATCGTCGGCACCTCCGTCGTCTTTGGCCTGGGTATCTGGATGGCCAGCGGTTGCCTTGCCGGCGAGGGTATGCCCACCTGGGTGTCCACCGTCATCGGCTCCAACGCCGTAACCCCCACCGCCATCATGGCCATTGTCCTTAACCTGATCCTTCCGCAGACGCCGGTCGTGGCTCAGCACATCGATGCCGCCAAGGATGCCGCCGTGGATCTGGTCTTGCCCGAGAGCAAGAAGTAACCAATTCGGTGCTATTCGTCGGCGGACGCATCGCCTCGTCCGCCGACGTCATGCGGCGCCAAGCCGCACTTCAAAGGGTTTGTCCCTTTGGTGAAGCGTTGACGGGAGAGGGCCCGTTTCCGGTGTAGGCCGGCGCTTCGCACTCCGCCATGTCAGAGGTGTCAAACCCCGCCTCTGATGTTGAAGGGAGCATCCATGCTTCTGGTCGCTAACGGTTCCGTTTTTACCCGCAATTCTCAGACCCCGTTCATTCCAAACGGTGCGGTCGCCATTGACGGAGATACGATCGTCGAAGTGGGCCCCGAGTGCGAGCTCAAGTTCAAGTACCCGGATGCCGAGTACGTTGACGCCCGGGGCAACCTCATCATGCCCGGACTCATCAACTGCCACACCCACATCTACTCGGGCCTGGCCCGCGGCCTTGCCATTAAGGACTGCAACCCCACCAACTTCCTGGAGAATCTTGAGCAGCAGTGGTGGAAGATCGACGACAACCTGACGCTCGACGGCACCAAGGCCAGCGCCTATGCCACGATTCTGGATTCCATCCGCGATGGCGTTACCACGATCTTCGATCACCACGCGAGCTTCTGCGAGATCCCGGGAAGCCTCTTTACCATTAAGGATGCAGCTCAGGAGCTGGGCATGCGTTCGTGCCTGTGCTACGAGGTCTCCGATCGCCGCGGCCAGGAAAAATGCGACCAGGCCATTGCCGAGAACGCCGAATTTGCCCAGTGGGCCGCCAAGGAGCGTCGCGATAACGACAACCACATGATCGCCGCCATGTTTGGCGGTCACGCTACCTTTACGCTGTCGGACGAGACCATGGACAAGATGGCCGAGGCCAACAACGGCCTGACCGGCTTCCACATCCATGTGTGCGAGGGCATGAATGACGTGTGGGACTCCCGTCTCAACCGCGGCGGCATCAGCCCCGTCGAGCGCTTGCTGCAGCACAACCTGCTCGGTCCCGATACCATGCTCGGCCACTGCATCCATGTGACGCCCGCCGAGATGGATATCGTCAAGGAGTCCGGCACCTGGCTGGTTAACAACCCCGAATCCAATATGGGCAACGCCGTGGGCTGCGCCCCCGTGCTCGAGTTCTTCCGCCGCGGCATCCCCGTGTGCATGGGCACCGACGCCTACACCCACGATATGCTCGAGAGCCTCAAGGTCTTCCTGATCATTCAGCGCCACAACGCCGCCATGCCCAACGTGGGCTGGTGCGAGGCCATGACCATGCTGTTCGAGAACAACGCCAAGATGGCGAGCAAGTACTTCGATCGCAAGCTCGGTGTGCTCGAGGCCGGCGCTGCCGCCGACGTCATCGTCATGGACTACAAGCCCTTTACGCCGCTGAGCGAGGAGAACATCGACGGCCACATGCTCTTTGGCATGATGGGCAAAAACTGCCGCACCACCATCATCAACGGCCGCGTCCTGTACAAGGATCGCGAGTTCGTTGGCATTGATGAGGACAAGATCAACGCGTGGACCATGGCTGAGTCCAAGAAGCTCTGGAGCACGCTCAACGATCGCGTCTACTAATTCAAGTAGATTCACGCGCGTCGGATGTTTCGCCGCATCCGACGCGCGTATAGGCGACCTCCGCGGGGTCGCCGGCGCTTGTGCTAGCGCTACACCGTATTTGCGCCCGCCGCGCGGTCTCGCCGGGCGTTACAGAGAGGAGCTCACTATGAGCGACATCATGAGGCCGATCCCGTTTTCGCAGCTGATGAACTGGATCATCGAGGAGCATAAGACCCAGGACGCCATCTTTGGCGTGCGCAAGATGGTCACGACCAACCAGGAGGGCGCGCTTCCCATTTTTGATGAGCGCATCGAGACCCCGTTTGGCCCGGCCGCCGGCCCCAACACGCAGCTGGCCCAGAACATCGTGGCCTCCTACGTTGCTGGTTCCCGCTTCTTTGAGCTCAAGACCGTCCAGGTTATGGACGGCGAGGAGCTCTCCAAGTGTGTGAACAAGCCCTGCATCGTGGCGCAGGACGAGTGCTACAACTGCGAGTGGTCGACCGAGCTCGAGGTTCCGCAGGCTTTTGCCGAGTACGTGAAGGCATGGTTCGCCTGTCACCTCATTGCTCGCGAATACGGTCTGGGCAGCCCGGACGGCTTTGTCTTCAACATGTCCGTGGGCTATGACCTCGAGGGCATCAAGAGCCCCAAGGTCGACGCCTACATCGAGGGCATGAAGGACGCCAGCGGCTCCGAGGTTTGGAACGAGTGCCGCGCATGGGCACTCGCCAACCTGGACAAGTTTGAGCATGTCGACGCCGCGTTTGTCGAGTCCATCCCGGCGCGCGTCTCCAACTCCATCACCGAGTCTACGCTGCATGGCTGCCCGCCGGCGGAGATCGAGCGCATCGCGACCTATCTGATCACCGAGAAGGGCCTCAACACCTACATCAAGTGCAACCCCACGCTGCTGGGCTATGAGTTTGCCCGCCAGCGCCTGAACGAGCTGGGCTTTGACTACATCGTCTTCGATGACACGCACTTCCGCGAGGACCTGCAGTGGGCTGACGCCGTGCCCATGTTCGAGCGCCTGATTGCCCTGTGCGCCGAGCGCGGCCTGGAGTTTGGCGTCAAGCTCACCAACACCTTCCCCGTCGACGTGACGAGGAACGAGCTGCCTTCCACCGAGATGTACATGTCCGGCCGTTCGCTGTTCTCGCTGACCATCGAGGTCGCCCGCCGCATTACCGAGCAGTTCGATGGCAAGCTGCGCATCAGCTACTCCGGCGGTGCCACGGTCTACAACATCCGTGCCCTGTATGACGCCGGCATTTGGCCCGTCACCCTGGCGACCGACGTGCTCAAGCCCGGTGGCTACGAGCGCTTTAGCCAGATGGCCGGCGAGTTTACCGATCTGGACGGCAAGCCGTTCGCGGGCGTCTCTCTCGAGGCCGTGACCGCGATCCAGACCGACTCACTCACCAACCCGCTCTACAAGAAGCCGCTGCGTCCGCTGCCCGACCGCAAGGTCGCTGGCAAGAGCCCGCTTTCCGACTGCTTTACCACGCCGTGCCGTACGAGCTGCCCCATCCAGCAGGATATCCCTGCCTATCTGGCGGCTGTTGACGAGGGCCGCTACGAGGACGCGCTCAACATCATCATCGAGCGCAACGCCCTGCCGTTCATTACCGGTACCATCTGCCCGCATCCCTGCGGCCGTGCCTGCGAGCGTGCATTCTACGAGCCCGAGGGCGCCCAGATTCGCGCCAGCAAGCTCAAGGCCGCCCGCGAGGCAATGACCGCCGTGCTGCCCAAGCTGCGCGCCCAGGCTATCGCCAACGACGGCGAGCGCAACGTTGCCGTTATCGGTGGCGGTCCGGCCGGCCTGGCGACGGCGTTCTTCCTGACGCGTGTCGGCGTGCCCGTTACCATCTTTGAGGCCCGCGATTCGCTCGGCGGTGTGGTCCGTCACGTAATCCCCGAGTTCCGTATCGCCAGCGACGATATCTCGCACGACGCCGAGCTCTGCCTGGCCTTTGGTGCCAAGGTTCAGCTTAACGCTCGCGTGGAGTCCATTGACGAGCTCAAGGCCCAGGGCTTTACCGACGTGGTCGTGGCCACCGGTGCCTGGATGCCCGGCTCTGCGGGCCTGGGCGAGGGTGCCGAGCTCGACGTGCTGGAGTTCCTCGAGGCCGCCAAGAAGGGCGAGAAGCTCGAGCTGGGCGAGGACGTCGTGGTCATTGGCGCTGGCAACACCGCCATGGACGCCGCCCGTGTGGCCAAGCGCCTGGCTGGTGTGAAGAACGTGCGCCTGGTGTATCGCCGCACCAAGAAGCAGATGCCCGCCGACGAGGAAGAGCTCGATCTTGCTCTTGCCGACGGCGTTGAGTTTTGCGAGCTGCTGGCGCCCAAGGCACTCAACGGCGCCGTGCTGACCTGCGATGTTATGGAGCTTGGCGAGCCGGATGCAAGCGGCCGTCGCAGCCCCGTCGCCACGGGCGAGACCGTCGAGCTTTCCGCCACCACGGTGATCTGCGCCGTGGGCGAGGGCATCGATGCCAGCCTGTACGATGCCGCGGGCGTCGAGCACGACCGTCGCGGCCGCCTTGCCGCCACCTCCACCGGCGTCGAGGGCGTCTGGGCTGCCGGCGATTGCCGCCGCGGTCCTGCCACCGTGGTCGAGGCTATCGCCGACGCCGCCGAGGTCGCCCGTGCCATTGCCGGCGTGGACTTTAACAAGTACGCCGACTGCAACGAGCAGGCCGGTCGCGAGGACACCTGCTACGAGCGCAAGGGGTCGCTGTGCCGCGACAAGCGCAACTGCACCAAGACCCGCTGCCTGGGCTGCGGCTCGGTGTGCGAGGTCTGCTGCGACGTGTGCCCCAACCGCGCAAACGTTGCTATTAAGGTGCCGGGCCTGGCCAAGCATCAGGTGGTACATGTCGACGGCATGTGCAACGAGTGCGGCAACTGCGCCGTGTTCTGCCCCTACCAGGAGGGTCGTCCCTATAAGGACAAGCTCACCCTGTTCTGGAGCGAGCAGGACATGGAGAACTCCGAGAACGAGGGCTTCCTGGCTGTGGACGAGGACCACTTTAAAGTCCGCGTCGCCGGCACGGTCCGCACCGTCTCGGTCGATGCCGTCAACACCGGTCTTCCCGAGGCCGTCCGCCTGACCATCAGGGCCGTGCGCGACAACTATTCGTACCTTCTTAAGAAATAGGCGAGTCTCTTATGGCCAAATCCATTCAACATAACGTGGCCTACGTTGCCTGCGGAAGCGGCTGTGCCTCCGCAGGCGGCGACGCCCGCTGCAGCGAAGGCTGCATTGGCTGTGGCGCCTGCGTCACGGCCTGCCCCCACGGCGCCATTGCGCTGGTTGATGGCATCGCCCGCGTGGATCGCTCCAAGTGCACGGGCTGTGGCCTGTGCGGCATGGCGTGCCCGCAGCGCGTGATTGCCTTCGTTCCCGGCTACCAGAACATTCTGGTGCGCTGTAACAACACCGACAAGGGCGCCATTGCGCGCAAGATCTGCGACACGAGCTGCATCGGTTGCGGCATGTGCGCTAAAAAGTGCCCTGCCGGCGCTATCCGCATCGAGGACAACTGCGCCCATATCGACGGCGCGGACTGCCTGTCGTGCGGCATGTGCGCCGTCGTCTGCCCGCATGGCGCCATCCACGACCGCACCGGCATCGCCGCCGGCGTGTAGAAGGGAATCACCATGGCACAGGAATTCACTTTTACCGTTAACGGCGTCGAACGCACGACGACTCAGAACAAGCCGCTGCTCCGCTACTTGCGCGACGACCTGCACATCCATTCCGCTAAGGACGGCTGCTCCGAGGGCGCCTGCGGTACCTGCACCATCCATGTAGACGGCGCGGCCGTCAAGGCATGCGTACTGACCACCGCTCTTGCCGCCGGCCGCAACATCGTGACCGTCGAGGGCCTGCCCCAGGACGTGCGCGAGGCCTTTGTGTACGCCTTTGGCGCCGTGGGTGCCGTGCAGTGCGGTTTTTGCATCCCCGGCATGGTCATGGCGGGTGCGGCGCTCATCGCCGAGGACCCCGAGCCCACCGAGGAGCAGATCAAGTACGCCATCCGCGGCAACGTCTGCCGCTGCACCGGCTACAAGAAGATTATCGAGGGCATTTCGCTGGCCGCTGCGGTGCTCCGCGGCGAAAAGCGGATCGACGAGGGCCTGGAGCGCGGCGACGACTACGGTGTGGGCAAGCGCGCCTTCCGTATCGACGTGCGCAAGAAGGTGCTCGGCGAGGGCAAATACCCCGATGACATCGACGAGCTCGATCAACCGGGTCTGACCTACGCCAGCGCCGTGCGCTCCAAGTACCCGCGCGCCCGTGTGCTCTCCATCGACACCTCCAAGGCCGAGGCCCTGCCCGGCGTGGTGGGTATCCTACGCGCCGAGGACGTGCCGGTCAACCAGGTCGGCCACCTTATCCAGGACTGGGACGTCATGATCGCGGTGGGCGATATCACCCGCTGCGTGGGCGATGCCATCGTGCTGGTGGTCGCCGAGGACGAGGCGACGCTCGAGAAGGCCAAGAAGCTCGTAAAGATCGATTACGAGCCGCTGGAGCCCGTGCGTAACATTGTCGAGGCCAGGGCTGCCGACGCCCCGCGCCTGCACGACAGCTTCTTTGCCTTTGGCAACACGGTAGAGCTCAAGGACAACGTGTGCCAGAGCCGCCATGTGACGCGCGGCGACGCCGCCAAGGCGTTGGCGGAGAGCGCATTTACCGTGACGCAGCGCTTTACCACGCCCTTTACCGAGCATGCCTTCTTGGAGCCCGAGTGCGCCGTCGCCTTCCCGTACAAGAACGGCGTCAAGGTGCAGTCGACCGACCAGGGTGCCTACGATACGCGCAAAGAGTGCGCCCACATGTTTGGCTGGGATAGCGAACCCGAGCGTGTGGTCGTCGAGACCATGCTCGTGGGTGGCGGCTTTGGCGGTAAGGAGGACGTTTCGGTCCAGCACCTGGCCGCGCTCGCCGCATATAAGTTCCAGCGTCCTGTGAAGTGCAAGCTCACGCGTGCCGAGTCGCTTGCGTTCCATCCCAAGCGTCATGCCATGGACGGTACCTTTACGCTGGGCTGCGACGCCGAGGGCAACTTTACCGGCCTGGACTGCGAGATCAACTTTGATACCGGCGCCTACGCGTCGCTGTGTGGCCCGGTGCTCGAGCGCGCCTGTACGCACGCCGTCGGCCCCTACAAGTACCAGAACACCGACATTCGCGGTTTTGGCTACTACACCAACAACCCGCCCGCCGGCGCGTACCGCGGCTTTGGCGTTTGCCAATCCGAGTTTGCGCTCGAGAGCCTGATCGACCTGCTGGCCGAGAAGGTCGGTTTGGATCCGTGGGAGATTCGCTACCGCAACGCCATCGAGCCGGGTGAGGTTTTGCCCAACGGCCAGATTGCCGACTGCTCCACGGCGCTTAAGGAGACGCTGCTCGAGGTCAAGGATGCCTATTACGCGCATCCCGGACACGCCGGTATCGCCTGCGCCATGAAGAACGCCGGCGTGGGCGTGGGCCTGCCCGATGCCGGCCGCTGCAAGATTCGCGTCGAGGGTGGCCGCGCCGTGGTCTACGCCGCCACGTCCGACATCGGCCAGGGCTGCAACACGGTCTTTTTGCAGGACGTTGCCGAGGCATGCGGTCTGCCGCTGAGCTGCATCGCCAACGGCGAGTGCTCCACCGAGAACGCTCCCGACTCCGGCACCACGTCTGGCTCGCGTCAGACGGTCGTGACCGGCGAGGCCGTGCGCGGCGCCGCCTTCCTGCTGCGCGACGCCATGGTTGGCATCGAGGCCGGCAAGTCTGCGCCCGTCGCTCCTGTGAGCGCGCATGGCGACGGCGTCAAGATCGAGTACGACGACGGTCGCGCCTATCAGCTGCGCACGCAGGAACTCGTCGCCGGTCAGGGCATGCATCCTCAGGATCCCGCGGCCGCCATCAAGGCGCTCGAGGGATGCGAGTTTGGCTACGTGTATCTGGAGCCGACCGACAAGCTGGGTGCTGACGTCCCCAACCCCAAGAGCCACATCTGCTACGGCTTTGCCACGCATGTGGTCATTTTGGACGACGACGGCCGCGTGAGCGAGGTCTATGCCGCGCACGATTCCGGCAAGGTGGTCAACCCCATCTCCATCCAGGGTCAGATCGAAGGCGGCGTGCTCATGGGTATGGGCTATGCGCTTACCGAGGACTGGCCACTCAAGGACTGCGTGCCCCAGGCAAGGTACGGTACGCTCGGGCTGTTCCGTGCGCCCGAGATTCCGGATATCCACGCCATCTACGTGGAGAAGGACGAGCTGCTGCCCGTGGCATACGGCGGCAAGGGCATCGGCGAGATCGCAACGATCCCCACGGCGCCCGCCGTGCAGAACGCCTTCCGCGCGTTTGACGGCAAACTGCGTCCGGATCTGCCCATGGTGGATACGCCGTACAGCCGCGTTCGTAACCGCGGGTAGGGTAGGGCACGGACGGTCATTGCTGACGGGCTGTTCGCGCTCAACGCCAACTGCATAAGCTGTGCCTTTGGCCCCAGCTCCATCGCGAGCCGGGGCCTTTTGTTTGGAACGGAGGCAGCATCCCGGAATTGGCGCTCAGAATGGGGTGCAGTTTCTGGATCGGCTCTCAGGCGGAAACTGCAACCCGGAATCGATGCTCAGAATGGGATGCGCTTTCCGGTAGAGCCTCTGGCGGAAAGCGTGTCCCGGAATTCGGCTCCAGAGTGGGATGCCGTTTCCGGCTGAACCCTCTGGCGGAAAGTTCATCCCAGAATTGACGCTCGGAGTGGGACACGGTTTCCGGATCGGCCCTCAGCGGAAAATGTATCCCAGTTTGAGCGTCTATTCCGGGATGTAATTTCCGCTGGGCGTTCAACCGGAAAGCGTGTCCCGTTCTAGGCCTTGATTCCGGGACACGCTTTCCGCTAGGCATGCCATCTGGAAAGCGCGTCCCGTTTTGAGCACTCAGTCTGGGACATGGTTTCCGCAGGTGCTGCCAACCGGAAAGCGTGTCCCGGTTTGGTAGGCAGGCGGGCATAAGCTCGGTAGCCCCTACAGCTCAATATCGTTGAGCCATGTCGGCAGCGCGGTCTGCCGGATGCCTGCCGTCTGCAGCTTTTTGGCGAGCATTCCTGCCGAGCGGACTTCGCTCATGGTAAAGCGCAGCAGAGGGTGACCGTAGAGCGATAGGTGCGCCTCGCGCTGTCGTTCGGCAACGAGCGCCTCGGCGGTGGTGCGTCCGGCCAGCATGGTCTGGTCGGTATATTTGATGAGCCCGTCGAGCTCGCCCAGCGTGAGCTCCCGCGCCTGGCGCTCCCAGGCAAAGTCCGTTCGTATGGGCTTGGCCGAATCGAAGGGGTCCGTCAGCTCGTATTGAAGCCAGTCGGGCGCAAAGCCCGTCTCGATCATGACGGCTCGGGCGACCGATTCCCCGCCGCTCTCGGCGCGGGCGTCGGCATATCGAAGCGTTGTGAGGGCGGTGCGAATCGCGCGACCATTGCGGGCAGTCGCTCGTTGCTCAACGGCCTCCATCAGCTGTTCCCGCGCAAGGCCGAGCTTTAAGATCGCCGAATCGGCAATGGGCATGCCGTCGGCAAAACCAGTTTGCAGCAGACAATCTGTGACCGTTTGGATGGGCGGCGTTACCGATATGCCGGCTCTACGTATTGCTCCGGCCGGCTCAATCTGGTGCCGCTGAATATGTGTGCCCGGACGAGCCGACGGCTTTGTCGAGCTGCAAACATGCACGACATTCAGGTGTCGCCACGAGACCTCGAGCCCCAGCAGGCAAGCGGCCGAAAACGAGCAGAACGTCCAATCGGGGTGGATGATCGCAAGGGCGCGAATAATCTCGCAATGACGCTGCGCCCGGTTGAGCTCATCCCAGCGCATTTTGCGCGCGAACAATCCCGGTATGGGGGAGACGACCGCGCTGTCGGTGCGCCGAAGGAGCGCTTTTCGGATCGCCGTGCTCGGGGAAATCAGACAGCGCCCCTCTTGTTCGGCTTGAGTGAGCAGCTGGTCGATGAGTTGGTCATTGCAATGGGTCATGAGCTACCGCCTTCTTTTGGGTAGCAAAAACGTACCAGCTGGAACTTGCCGCTCAGCTGACCAAAAGCTGACCAAAATCTAACCATGCAGGTAGATGGCCTGTTTTTGGCGACATTTTTACATCCGAATCGGTGGGCGGTAATCGGCGACCGCGAATGGCAGCGAGTTATGAAGACTGGGTAAGTTTCGGGACGTGTACTTTTTAGAAAAATGGTTGTTTATCTGCTATTTTGCAGCTCTGGATTGCGCGTTTGAGGACGTGTGATATGAGCGGTTGATCGGATTTCAACCGGAAACTACGTCCCAGAATTCGGCTCCAGAGTGGGATGCCGTTTCCGAATCGGCCCTCAAACGGAAATTGCATCCCGGAACGAGCTCTCAGAGCGGGATGAACTTTCCCCAGCGGGACTGCAGACGGAAAATGCGTCCCGGATTCGACGCTCAGAATGGGATTCGTTTTCCGGTAGAAGTTTCAGTGGAAACCGCATCCCAGAATTTAGGCTCAGAACGGGACGCGCTTTCCTGATGGCATGCTTGGCGGAAACTACGACCCAGTATTTGGCTCCAGAACGGGATACATTTTCCGAAACGGTCCCCAAACGGAAACTGCGTCCCGGGTTCGACGTTCAGAACGGGATGCCGTTTCCGGCTGAGTCTTCGAGTGAAAAGCGCGCCTCAGAATTCGGGGCCTGCGATATCGGTATAGTCCATTTACCGATGCTTGTCTCAGTTTAATTGGGCGGGTAGAATAAAGTCGACGGCAGCCCAAGTAGTGAAGAGCTGGGCAGCGCCGTTGCTTGGTCAAGAGGTCAGTGCCTTAATGGCAGCGACTTGTTAGGCTTCGAATGCTGCTTGAGTGCCTCGGAAAGTTCGATAAGCGCCGTGAAGAGCAAGACCAAAGCAACCAAGAGCTCTACGAGCTCTGATGGGCCCGGGATGACCGCTGATTCAAGTCACCGGGCCTAAATCTTTTTCATGCATTTGAATAGAGCGGGCGACTCCCTTGGGGCCGTCTGTGTGGCGAGTGCCTAGCGCATGGCATTGCGTCCCGCTTTCATGTCCGCGCGAGCGCCTATCCTTACGGCAATGTAGCCGCCTATGTAGCAAGCGGCAGGCAACGGAGAAAGGCCCTAACCGTGTCAGCTGAAAAGACGCCGGGTATCTTGGCTATCGATACGACGAACTTTGCGCGTCAGATTGTGCTCGACTTCGAGTTTGCGCTGGTGCCAAGGCAGCGCCAGCGCCGCGGGTTGCGCAACGAGATTATCGAGGTCGGCGCGGTTAAGCTCAATAACCGCGGCAACGTGATGGGCGAGTTCTCGCAGTTTGTGCAGACGGAATTTACCGAAGGCGTTGCGTTTCCCGTCCGCGAGCTCACGGGGATATCGGCTGTGGACACCGCGATGGCCGATCCGCTCTACGTGGTGATCAAAAGGCTCAGCGATTGGATCGGTCGCTACTCCGCCCAGGTGGTCTGTTGGAGCGGGGCGGATCGTCGACAGCTTTTGACCGAGTGCCAGGCAAATCATATCGATCTTTCCGCATTTCCTACGGACTGGGCCGACCTGCAGGCGTTTTACACCTCGATTATGGACGTGGGCAGCCACGGGTGTGTCTCTTTGAGTGACGCGGCAACGTGGTTTGGCATCGAGTTCGACGAGTCGACGGGCCACGCCCACAGCGCCCTTGCCGATGCGCGCGTGACCGCCAAGCTACTCAAGCAGATGATGGACGGGGACTACCGTGTGAGCCCGCGCGCCCAGGAAGTCCGCCAACGGTGGGGGATGGGCGAGCGACCCCAGACGCGCCTTTCCAGCAAGTGCCCCGAGCTGGGCGATTTGCTGTTGAGGCTTAAGGCGGAGGGGAGGTAGGGGCGTTAGCTGTCTGCATGGCGCGTGCCCGTCGCGTATCGTTACTCTTCCTGCTGCTTGGCAGGCAAGATGTAGACGTTCTCGGCGTCCACGGCGATCTGCGTGGGGCGGTTGTAGAGGGTGTCGATCTCCTTTACGCTCTGCTTGAACGGCGCAACGTCGGGTGTCTTTGCCTGATGGAGCTTCTCGAGGAGTTTCTCGGATTGCCTGTCGTTGAACCTGCTGATGTCCTCTCCTGCGCCCTCGAGCGTCTCGTCGATGAGTGTATGGTCGCCTACGGGGGTCTTTGCGATGGCGTGACCGAGCAATTTGCCCGCGGACGCGATGCCGCCCAGCAGTGCCGCATCGACGGTGTCGGCAGTTCCCGCCTCGAGGGCGTCGTAACACTCGGTGTAGAGCTCGCGATACGCAATCGAATCGGCCTCGATCTTCGCGGTGGCGTCTGCGAGCTTTGCGGGCTCGAAGTTCTGGGCGAGCATGGGTTCGAGGAACAGCGAGAACGCGTGGGTGTAGGTGGCGAGCTGGCAGTCTTTGAGGTAGTCGAGCACCTTGTCGAGACGTCTGCCCAAGCCGTCTCGCACCTCGATGAACCCTTTCTTTTTCAGGTCTGACTGCGCCAGTGAGCGGAAGTGCTCTATGTCCTGCTCGGAGGCATGCATGATGTCGATTACCTTCATATGGGCGCTGGTCATTTCGATGGCGTTGTCGTAGTAGAGACCGTAGCTGTTGAGGATGTCTGCAAGTGTCTTGAGGTTGCCGCGCATGTTGGCCTTGTCGCGCTGACGCATATAGTCGAACATTTCGTCGACGGACTCCTGGATGGAGTCGAGCTTTTGGTTTATCTGCGCGATTGCGGCTGCCATGAACAGCGACGTCGGGTCGTAGGGCACTTGCGTGACACTTGTGGCGATGTCGCCCTCGACTACGTGGAAGCGTGCCTGTCCAAAGCCCTTGGCTGCGTCGCGGTAGCCCCCTGTGAGACCGCTGCCGTCCTTGAACGAGTAGAGTATTGACGGATCGAGCGGGTTGCCATATTTGTCAGTCGCCTGGAGCAGCGTGGGCGCGCTCACCGTGTTGGTGACGGTGCGAAACATCGAGGGGAGCGAGGCGAACGCCACGCCGAGTTGGGGAATTCGCTCGAGCGGTAGCTTGATGGCGCCGGAGACGTCCACCCGCTCCTGGGTGAGCGCGAGGTGGATTTTGGTGGATGCGAGCTGTTTTGCCACGAGTTCCTCTCGGCCGTCGCCCGTCGAGGGTTTGATTTCGTTGTCTGCCATAGCGTGCTCCTTGCTTACGTTAATAGTCGCGGGAATTATCTCACCGTTGTGTGACCTGCTGGGACGGGATGGATCAGCGGTAGTACGAGGCCGATTGGCGGTCGAGGTACGTCAGCCGTATGGGCTTTCCTACGGGCACCCATGTGACAAATCTGCCGTATGTAGATAAGCAATAAGTCAATGGCCCCGGAAATGACCTCTGATACAAGTCATCGGGGCTCATTTTGCTTTCTTCGGAGCTTTCTCACGGGGCTGACTTTACTTCGTCTCATTTCGTATAAAGCAGCTGCTAGATTGCATAGTGATGATAAAATTAATCAGTTCAACACCAGCAGTTGCCGCCTTGCGCAATGAGGAGTTCCGAGACGTATGAACGAGTCTGATACACGGCTTAAACTCATTGATCCTGCGATTATGAAGTCGTGGGATCGCAACACCCAAGTCTTCACTGAGTATTTCTTTACCAGTGGCGAGATTGTCGTGCGCGGAAGCATGGTCTCCCGCAAAGACAAGAAGAAGGCGGACTACCTTCTTATGTACGCTCCCGGTATCCCAATCGCAATTGTCGAAGCCAAGGATACGGAGCACACCGTTGATGCCGGTCTCCAACAGGGGATGGGATATGCCCAGCTGCTCGATATTCCGTTTGCGTATAGCTCAAACGGAAAGGGTTTTGTTGAGCACGATTTTCTTACCGGGAAAGAGCGCGCTCTCGCCATGGACGAGTTTCCCACCCCGGCGGATCTCTGGACACGATACTCAAAAGCTAAGGGGCTTGAACATCCGTATAGCCAGGAGATTGTGACCGCTCCGTATTACCAGGAGCACGGTGGCAATCATCCTCGCTACTACCAGTGCATCGCTATCAATCGTACGCTTGAAGCTATTGCGCGAGGCAAGAATCGCATCTTGCTCGTTATGGCAACAGGAACGGGAAAGACTTTTACGGCTTTTCAAATCGTTCATCGCTTGCGACAGACTACCGAGGTTCGTAAGGTTCTCTATCTGGCGGACCGCAATATTCTCGTCGATCAGACCATAGACGGCGATTTCAAACCTCTCAAGAGGGTTACAACCAAGGTCGTAGGTCGAAAGCTCGATTCTGCTTACGAGGTCTATTTCTCGCTCTACCAACAGCTTGTTGGAGAAAACGGTGAGGAAATATTCCGCGAGTTCGACTCGGAATTCTTCGATTTGATTATCGTCGACGAGTGCCATCGCGGAAGCGCCGCGGCGGACTCCGCATGGCGTAAGGTGCTCGAGTATTTCAATTGTGCAATTCAAATCGGAATGACGGCCACGCCAAAGGAGACTGAAGAGGTCTCAAACATTACCTACTTCGGTGAACCCGTCTACACCTACTCCCTTAAACAGGGAATCGAGGATGGCTTTCTTGCCCCGTATAAGGTTATTCGTCCTAAGCTGAACGTCGACGTTTACGGATATCGTACTGAGGAGGGCACCGTAGATGATCGCGGCGAAGCTCTGCCAAAACGTGTTTTCGAGAAGCAAGACTTCGACAGCGAGATTGTCATCAAAGAGCGCTACGAGGAAGTTGCCAAGCGGATAACTCAATTTCTCAAGGAGACGGATCGCTACTCTAAGACCATAGTCTTTTGCGTTGACATCGAGCATGCCGAAAACATGCGACGTGCTCTTGTAAACGAGAACGCCGATATCGTAAGAAATCACCCCACCTACATCATGAAGATTACGGGCGACGATAGGGAAGGTAAGGCTCAGTTAGATAACTTCATCGACCCCGACGAGAAATACCCGACCATCGTTACGACTTCGAAGCTTCTCACCACTGGTGTTAATTGCAAGACGTGTAAGGTAGTCGTGCTCGACAACAAGTTCGGTGAGCACGGAATGACGGAGTTCAAGCAGATTATCGGCCGCGGAACCCGTATCTGTGAGGATTACGACAAACTCTATTTCACCATCCTCGATTTTCGCGACGCATCGCGTTTGTTTGCAGATCCCGAGTTTGATGGCGAACCTGTTGTTGTGTTTGAGCCTAAACCGGGTGACCCCATTGCAGACCCGGGTCCCGGCGGCAATGGCGGCAGTCCAGTTCCGCCTTCGCCTCCGATCGTAGACCCACCTGTTTTGCCGCCGGACGATTCGTCCTCTCATGTGAAATATCACGTTCATGGCGCTGACGTCTATGTGGTGTCAGAGATGGTGCAGTACTACTCTTCCGATGGCCTTCTTGTAACTGAGGGCCTTAAGGACTATACGCGGAAAAATATTCTTGGCGAATACGACACTCTTGACCACTTCCTAGCGGCGTGGAGCTCCGAACATAAGAAGCAGGCGATTATCGATGAGCTGCGCGCTCATGGCGTATTTCTAGATGAGCTGCGGCGTGAGACTGGCCAGGAGCAAATGAGCGATTTTGACCTCATCTGCCATATTGCTTACGACCAGAGGCCTCTTACGCGCAGCGAGAGGGCCAATAGTGTCAAGAAAAAGGGCGTGCTCTATGAGTATGCCGGCGTCGCGCGTGAGATCCTTGAAGCGCTTCTTGACAAATATGCGACGTCGAACCTCGTAGACTTGGACGACACCCACGTCCTCGACCTCGAGGAATTCCGTCGGTTTGGTAGCCCAATGAAGATCGTCGCCGCATTCGGCGGCAAACAGCAGTACATTCAGGCAGCCCAGATGCTCGAGGACGAGCTCTACATCGCATAGAGAAAGGTAACGATAGCAAATGGCACTGGGATCTCTTGTAAAGACCCTTCAGAACACCATGCGTAAAGACGCCGGCATCAATGGCGATGCGCAGCGCATCGAGCAGATGACCTGGCTTTTCTTCCTTAAGATTTACGATGCCAAGGAACAGGAGTGGGAGTTTCACGATGACTCCTATCGGTCCATCATCCCCGAGCGCCTGCGCTGGCACAGCTGGGCGCATGACGCGAAGGACGGTAAGGCGCTTACTGGCGATGAGCTTCTCGACTTTGTAAACAATGATCTATTCAAGACTCTTGAGAGTCTTGAGCTTGCACCTGATGCGCCTTTGCGACACGTCGTCGTCAAGGCTGCTTTTACTGACGCCAACAACTACATGAAGGATGGGATTCTGCTTCGTCAAGTCATCAACGAGATTGACGGGTCGGTTGACTTTACCGAGTACAAAGAGCGCCACGCTTTCGGTGAAATTTACGAGACCATCCTGAAAGACTTGCAGTCCGCAGGTAATGCCGGCGAGTTTTACACGCCCCGAGCGGTGACTGACTTTATGGCCCAGGCGCTTGCGCCCAAGCTCGGCGAGACTGTGGCTGACTTCGCATGTGGCACGGGCGGCTTTTTGACGAGCGCCCTCAAGATTCTCGACGCCCAAGTGCAGACTCCGTCTGATCGCGAGCTCTATGCAAAGTCGGTCTATGGCGTTGAGAAGAAACAGCTGCCCTATCTGTTGTGCATAACCAACATGCTGCTGCACGACATCGACAACCCTGAGGTTTTTCACGATAACTCTCTCGAGAAGGACGTTCGCGAGTGGAAGCACAAGCCTGACGGTCAGTTTGATATCGTGCTTATGAATCCGCCTTATGGAGGGTCCGAAAGCGCTTCGGTACAAAACAACTTCCCTGTTGCGCTCCGCAGCTCCGAGACCGCAGATCTATTCCTTGGACTCATTCTTTACCGTCTTAAACGAGGCGGCCGCGCTGCTGTCATCATTCCGGATGGGTTCCTCTTTGGCCAGGACAATGCGAAAATTGAGATTAAGCGTCGTCTGCTCGAGGAGATGAACCTACACACCGTTCTGCGCCTTCCGCAGAGCGTTTTCGCTCCCTACACGAGTATCACCACCAACGTTTTGTTCTTCGATAATACTGGGGCCTCTGAGGGCGTCTGGTTCTATCGTATGGATATGCCTGAGGGATATAAGCACTTTTCTAAGACTAAGCCCATTAGGCTCGAGCATTTTGAACCCGTAAAAGAATGGTGGGAGAGCCGTCGAGATATCGAGGAAGACGGTAATCCCAAGGCAAAGTTCTATACGGTCGACGAGTTGCGAGGCGGCGGCTTCAATCTTGATTTGTGCGGCTATCCTCACGAAGAAGAAGAGATTTTGCCGCCCGACGAGCTGATTAGGAGCTACAAAGAAGAGCGCGCTAAGCTCGACGCTGAGATTGACCAGAAACTGGCTCGAATTTGCGAGATTCTTGGGATTGAGGCGTAGATGAAGGCAAAAGACCTGAAGAACTCAATCCTGCAAATGGCGATTGAGGGAAAGCTTGTTCCACAAGACCCGAGTGATGAGCCTGCAAGCGTTCTGCTTGAGCGTATTCGTGAAGAGAAGCATAGGTTTATTGCTGAGGGTAAGGCTAAATTCCCGAAGGGCGGGGAGAGCATTATCTATATCGGTTCCGATGGCTCCCCCTATGAGAAGAGGGTGGATGCCAAGGGCCGCGTGACGAGCGATAAGTGTATCGCGGATGAGGTGCCGTTTGAGGAGCTGCCCGAGGGGTGGTGCTGGTCGAGACTTTCATCCTTTTTCACCAAGATGGGCTCAGGAAGCACACCTGTGGGCGGCCGAAAGGTTTACCAAGACGAAGGCCCAATGCTAATCAGATCCCAGAATGTTCACAACGAGGGGCTCAGGCTTGACGACGTTGCACATTTCTCGCGCTCGTTGTTTAGTAGGCGCGGAAGCCACGTGTTGCCAAATGACATGCTACTCAACATCACGGGGGCATCGATCGGCCGTTGCGCAATCGTCCCCAACACATTCGGAGATGCCGATGTGAATCAGCATGTGCTAATTATGAGACCTGTGCTTCAAATCGTCAGCGGATACCTGCACGCGGCGATCATTTCGCCTCTAGTACAGTCGGCAATAATGGTTGGCCAAGTTGGGGCGACTAAGGAAGGGCTAAGTGCTACCAAGGCAGCGGACCTGCTTATCCCCCTCCCGCCCCTCGCCGAGCAGCGCCGCATCGTCGGGCGGGTGAACGAGCTCATGCCCCTGGTCGAGGAGTACGGCGGGCTCGAGGACGCCCGCGAGGCGCTCGACGCCGCGCTGCCCGGCCGCCTGCGCAAATCCGTGCTGCAGCTGGCGGTGCGGGGCGGGCTGGTGCCGCAGGACCCCGCAGACGAGCCCGCGAGCACCCTGCTCGAGCGCATCCGCGGGCAGCGCCGGCAGCTCGTCGCCGAGAAGAAGATGAAGGCCCCGAAGGGCGGCGAGTCGATCATCTTCGCCGGTTCCGATGGCCGCCGCTATGAGAAGAGGGTGGGCGAAAAGGGTCGCGAGTCCGAGCCCGTCTGCATCGAGGACGAGATCCCGTTCGACATTCCGGACGGCTGGGAGTGGGCACGGCTGGGGACCGTAACTACATACATTCAGCGAGGCAAGTCTCCAAAGTATTCGTCAATCGAGAAATACCCCGTAGTCGCTCAGAAATGCAATCAATGGAGCGGATTCTCGCTTGAGAAGGCGAAGTTCATCGACCCTGAAACGGTCGAAAAGTACGGTGAGGAGCGTATTTTAAAAGACGGCGATTTGCTTTGGAACTCGACTGGTCTCGGAACACTAGGACGTATGGCAATCTACGATTCATCGAAGAACGAATACGGCTGGGCCGTTGCCGACAGTCACGTTACCGTGATTAGAGCGCGCGATGACTGGTTCGATTACCGATTTGCTTTGGCTCTGTTAGACCAGGATTGACATTCCGCCCCGTCATCTTCTTGCGATTGC
>DXMB01000011.1:0-37545 GCA_019414425.1 Collinsella sp. | reverse complement strand
CTGGTGATCTCCGCCTTGAGAGGGCGGCGTCCTAAACCGCTAGACGAACGGGCCACATGACATCTGCACTGCCGTGCTGCGAGAAAATATATTACGGGACAAAAAACGCAAGCGCAAGAAGAAATTCCAAATTGCCGAAATTTTGTCGCGAGGTTATGGAACGCGCAGGTCAACAAGGTAGTAAATTTGGAACGGGGCTATTTTAGCTACCCTAGGTGGAGATGAGTCAGGAGGGCTTCGCGGTTGTTGGGGATGTTGTCCTCGATCACGGCGTCGAGGGCAGCGTTGAGAAGCTGTCCCAGCTCCGGCCCCGGCTTGACGCCGGCGCGGATCAGGTCGCCACCATTGATGGCAAGCATCTTGAGTGTATAGGGCTCCCCCGCCTGCAGCAGATCGTGGGCGAGCATACGCATCTCCTCGATCGTCTCGACGTAATAGAAGCACGAGGGCGCCTTGCCGAGCGTGTCGGCACGCTTAAGGTCCATGAGCTCGTCCATCAGACGCGGCGTATCGACACCCTCGCCCGAAAGCGCGCGCATCATATTGAGCAGGCAGGAGCGCTCGGGGCGCAGCGGCTTGTCATGGTATTTGATCAGCAGGCACACATCGCGCACCAAATCGTGCGAGAGCGCCAGGCGATCCATGATGACACGCGCCTTCTTGGCGCCGAGCTCGGGATGACCGTAGAAGTGGCCGCTGCCGTCGTGATCGACCGTAAAGCACTCGGGTTTGGAAACGTCGTGCAAAAACGCCGCCCACATAAGGCTCGACGAGGGCGCGACGCCGTCGCACAGCGCCAGCTCCCCTGCCACCGTCAGCACGCGGGCGATATGCTCGTAGACGTTAAACGCATGATAGACGCTGCGTTGATCAAACCCGCGAGCGGACGCGAGCTCGGGCACGGCGGCGCAAACAAGCTCGGGGTAGCGCAGCATCGCGTCTCCCCCATGGCCGGTCGAAAGGATACCCTCGAGCTCAATGCCCACGCGCTCGCGCGCCACAGCATCGAGCAGCGGCGCGCACTCGGCAAGCGCCTGTTTAGTCTTAGGCTCGATCATAAAATCCAGACGGCAGGCAAAACGCACCGCGCGCAGCATGCGAAGCGCGTCCTCGTTAAAACGACGCTTGGGATCTCCAACGGCGCGGATGAGCTTGCGCTTCAGGTCGCCCTGACCATCGTAGCGGTCGACAAGACCACGCTCGGGATGCCAGGCCATAGCGTTAACGGTAAAGTCACGACGCGCCAGATCGTCCTCAAGCGACGCCGCACGCTCCACGCTCTGGGGATGGCGGCCATCGGTGTAAAAGCCGTCTAAGCGGTAGGTGGTGACCTCAATGCGCTCATCATCGCAAATAGCCGTAATGCCGCCAAATTTAATGCCCGACTCAACTACGGCAATACCGGCGGCCTCGAGTGCCGCCTTGGACTCCTGCCACAGGCCGCTACAGCACATGTCGACATCGTGGCTGGGACGCCCCATCAGGGCGTCACGTACCCAACCGCCCACGTACCAGGCCTCAAGACCGGCATCCTCGAGGGCTCGCAACACGCACAGAGAGGCGGCTGACGGCTGCGTAGCGTTGAGCGAAACATTGCACATTCCTGTGGCCTCCTGCAATTGCGGGCATATCGTTTGATGGTTTCCAAGAAGTCTAGCAAGAAATGAGAGCGGGCGCACACGCGAACGCGCTTCAAGCACGATTGGATCCCAAGGCATCGACTACAAACATGAAAAAGCACCCGCCTCGGCAATCCGAGACGGGTGCTCTACAAAGCAAAGATGCAAGGTCCGTGCGCTGCGTTAGCAGACCTGACGGATGGCGATGCCCTTCTGATACTCATCGACCTTAGCAAAATCGCCCAGACCCGGGCACTCGACCACGTTGGCGCCGGTGGCCATCGAGAGGCGCAGGGCGTCCTCGACGCGCTCGGGAGCGTCGTGCCACACGGACAGGAAGGCGGCCAGCGAAGAGTCACCGGCGCAAACGGTCGACAGCAGCTTGACCTCAAAGGTACGGTTGGCAAACCAGATGTGCTCGCCGTTGGAGAAGTACGCGCCGGCGCCACCCAGGGTCAACAGCACGTTCTTGGCGCCCTTGGCATGCAGTTCGGCCATCGCGCCCTTGACAGACTCGTCGTCGCCACCGCTCACCTTAATGCCAAAGATGTCGAGCAGCTCGTCGTCGTTAGGCTTAATGAGGAGCGGCTCCATAGCAATGAGGTCGGCCAACTGATGGCTCGAAATATCGAGCACGAACTCGGCGCCCTTTGCCTTAACGCGGCGAAGCACCTCGGCCAGGAAGCCCTCAGAGGTGTTGGGGGGCAGCGAGCCGCTGATAACCAGGCAGGTCATGTCATCGAGCGAATCGATAAGCTCAAACATCTCCTGCTCGTTGGCAGCGTTGATGGCGGCACCGGCATTGACCATGTTGTACTCGGTGTCGGGACCGGCGTTGAGGAACACGTTGACACGCGTGATGCCGTCAGTCCACACGGGCTTGACGGGCACGCCCAGGGCCTCGGCGCCCTTAACGATATACTCACCCGAGAAGCCGGCGAAGAAGCCCAGGATCGTGGTGTCGACGCCGTAGTGGTCGAGCGTAAACGAAACGTTGAGACCCTTGCCGTTGGGGGTGTAGACAGCGTTACGGGTGCGGGTAACGGTGTTGGCGGTCAGGCCATCGCAGGAGATGTTGTAGTCAATAGCGGGATTTGCAGTAAGCGTGTAAATCATGAATGTTCCTTTCACGAAGTATCGTTTTAATGAAAGTATATTCCACGCTTCGGCAAAAGGCTACAACAACTCGGTGAACGGTGTGGAAGCGATGAAGTACGGCAGGACACCTCTCCACCATGGCGGAACAAAAAAGGCGCCCCGGCCGAAACCGGAGCGCCGCATGCGCACGAATATGTCGCGTTTCGCTTACTTGCGATCGAGCTTGCGGACAGCAACGCGCTTGCTGTACTCGTCGACGTGACCAAAGTCGCCGATGCCGACGGACTCAGCAACGTTGGCGCCGGTGGCCATAGCGAGCTTCATGGCCTCCTCGACGTTGTCGCGATCCCTGTACCACTTGTGCAGGAACGCAGCGAGGGTGCAGTCGCCGGCGCAGACGGAAGAGACAAGCTTGATGTTGAACTCACGCTTGGCATACCAGATGTCCTCGCCGTTGGAGAAGTAAGCGTCACCGCGGCTACCACGGGTGAGCAGCACGTTCTGGACGCCGGCCTCGTGAGCCAGCTTCATGGCAACGCGGACCTCGTCGTCGGTGTCGACCGGCACGCCGAAGATAGCCTTCATCTCGTGATGGTTCGGCTTAATGAGCAGCGGCTTCTTGTGAGCGAGCTCCTTGAGCTTGTCGGAGGACAGGTCCAGGACGACGTCGGCGCCACGGGCCTGAGCGTGCTCCATGACCTGAGCCAGGAAGTCGGGCGTAGCTTTGGGAGGCACGGAGCCGGAGACGATCAGGCACTCAAGGTCGCCCGCGGTGTCCAGGATGTTGTAGAGCTCCTCCTGGTGCTGCGGCGTGATCGGAGCACCAGGGTTCAGGATGCCGTACTCGTGCTGGCCATCGTTGACGTAGGTGTTGATGCGCGTGATACCGTCGGTCCAGACCGGGCGGCAGAGGCAACCCAGGTTCATGACCTCCTCAACGATGAACTTGCCCGTGAAGCCGGCGAAGAAACCGAGCGCGACGGTGTCGACGCCCATCTTCTTAAAGGCGAAGGACACGTCGAGGCCCTTGCCGTTAGCCGTGTAGCTGGCCGAGCCGGTGCGGACGTTCTCGTCGGGCTCGAGCGGAGAGCTCGAAACCGTCATGTCGACAGCCGGGTTAGCGGTTAGCGTGTAGAACATTTACAGTACCCCCTGTATATGTGAGGGCCGCGTGGCCGGCCCATTCCAACCACGCGGTTACCTCTGATACCAAATTAGCGAGCTGCGGACTCGAGCAGTGCCTTGACCTCGGCAGCGGTGTTGCAGGCGAGCGCCTTCTCGGCGAGCTCGTCGCACTCGGCCTTGGTCCACTGGCTGATGGTCTTGCGGGCGCGCAGGATGGACGGAGCGCTCATCGAGAACTCCTCCAGGCCCCAGCTGATCAGCAGCGGCTCGAGCAACGGATCGGCAGCGGCCTCGCCGCACATACCGACCATGATGCCGGCCTTCACGCCGCTCTCGATGATGTTCTTGAGCGAGCGGAGCACGGCGGGATAGTAAACCTGGTACAGGTTGGAGATGGTGTCGTTGCCACGGTCGGCGCACATGGTGTAGCCGATCAGGTCGTTGGTGCCGATGGAGAAGAAGTCGGCGACCTCGGCCAGGCGGTCAGCGAGCAGCGAGGCTGCAGGCGTCTCGACCATGATGCCGACCTCGATGTTCTCGTTGAACTTGCGACCCTCTTCGGTCAGCTCGGTCTTGCACTGCTCGACGAGCTCCTTGACAGCCAAGACTTCCTCGACGCAGGTGACGAGCGGGATCATAATCTTGACGTCACCGAAGGCGCTGGCGCGCAGCAGGGCGCGGAGCTGGACCTTGTACTGGTCGGGGTTGGCCAGGCAGTAACGCACGGCGCGGAAGCCCATGAAGGGGTTCTCTTCCTTGACCATGTGCAGGTACGGAATCTCCTTGTCGCCACCCACATCGAGCGTGCGGATGATGACCGGAGCGCCCTTGAGCGCGCTGGCGACCTTACGGTAGGCGTTGAACTGCTCCTCCTCGGAAGGAAGCTCAGCAGAGTCCATGAACAGGAACTCGGAACGGAACAGGCCGATAGCCTCGGCATCGTGATCGAGCGCGTTGGGCACGTCATCGGGGTTGCCGATGTTGCAGGCAATGATCTTCTTGATGCCGTCGGCAGTCACGGACGGCTTGCCGCGGAAGGCCTCGAGAGCCGCCTTCTCGGCAGCGAAAGCCTCGGCCTTGGCAGTGTAAGCGGCGAGCGTCTCCTCATCGGGATCGGCCTCGACGATACCCTTGCCACCGTCGACGACAACGGTCATGCCGTTGCGCAGTGCGGTGCAGCTGTTGGAAACCGAAAGGACAGCCGGGATCTCGAGGGCGCGCGCAATAATTGCGGAGTGCGACGTGCGGCCACCAGTCTCGGTGACGATACCGGCAACGTGGGCCTTATCGATCGTGGCGGTCATGGACGGCGTGAGGTCGTGCACGACAACGACGGTGTTCTCGGGCAGGACGGAGAGGTCGACGACCTCCTTGCCCAGCAGCTCGGCCAGAATGCCGGTGCGGATGTCGGCGATGTCGGCCGCGCGCAGACGGAACATCTCGTCGTCCATGGACAGGAACATGTTCTCGAACATGGTCGAGGTGTCCATGAGCGCCTGCTCGGCGCAGGTGCCGCCGTCAATGGCGGCGTTGATGGCGTCGGTCATGCCCGGATCCTGAGCCAGGACAATGTGTCCGCTCATGATCTCGGCCTCGGCCTCGCCCACCGTCTCCTTCATGTGGTCGGCCTGAGCCTGGGTCTTCTCGCAGAAGACCGAAAGAGCGGTCTGATAGCGCTCCTTCTCTGCTGCCGAATCAGCAACCTCGTGCGGCTCAAACGTCAAGTCGGGATCGACGGCGACCATGACGGTGCCGATACCGATGCCCTCGGAAGCGTTGACTCCCTGATACATTCCCATTCCTCTCTCCGTGTCATGTGATAAAGCGTTTTGCCATATCCATGACAAAAGAGCGCAGCTACCTTAAGACAGGTCACTGCGCCCCCAAATATGAACTTAGTTGTTCAACATGCGACCCGTTTGAGTTCTACTCGCCAAGACCGCTCTTGATGAGCTCGATGGCAGCAGCCAGAGCCTCGGCCTCGTCGGCGCCGTCGCACTTGACCTCGACCTCGGTGCCGCAGGGGATACCAGCAGCCATGAGGGCCATCGGGGACTTGCCGTTGACCTCCTTCTCGGGGGTGACGACCGTCACGTCACAGGCGTACTTGCCCATGGTGGAGGCGAACAGACCAGCCGGACGCATGTGCAGACCCTGAGGATTAACGAGGGTAGCCTTCTCAGAAACCATAGTTGACTCCTTTTTTGTGTTTAACCCCTGTCATGCATGTGGCAGGAGTCAGATTCACGACGTTGTTTATATTAACTCACATCAAACGGTTTTTCATTGTGTTTCGCACGAATTGTTGGACAGATGTCGTTCGCTGTCCGCTCGCCTGCCGGGCGGGGCGGTTAAGTTTGCTGCTCTACAGTCCTGCGCAAGACGGAAAGCACATTAAGTGCTTTCCTTTGCGTGCGGAACTCGCGACAAACTTAACCGCCCCGCCCGGCAGGCGAGCTGCGGGAACATGCTTCCGTCCAAGAAATATCGTGCAAAAGGAATTCTGGCTGAATTATTGTTCGCGTGGGTGATTCAGTCGATGAGGGCTATTTATGCCCTGTTGGGGACTAAGGAGTGTCCCGGGGTGCCGGCAGGAAAGGAACGTCCCTGAGTGCCGGGTGGTATGAAAAAAGGCGAGGACCCGTAGGGAGTCCTCGCCTTTGTTACAGGGGGCGATGTTATTCGCGTACTGTGGGATTAGACCAGGCGGGCGTTGATCGTCTTGGCGATCTCGGCGGCGTCGGTGGAACCCTTGACGGTGCCACGGAAGTCCTCGTCCATGAGCGCCTCGGCAACCTTGGACAGGATCTTGAGGTGCGTGGTGCCAGCCTGTGCACCAGGGATGAGCAGAGCGATGGCCACGTTGACAGGAGCGCCGTCCATGGTATCCCAACCGGTCACGCCGGACTCGTCCTTAACGACGATGACGGCAGCCTCGGTAATGGCGTCGGACTTGGCATGCGGGATGGCGAAGCCCTCCATCATGCCCGTGGTGCCCTCGGCCTCGCGGGCCAGGAAGGCGTTCATCACGGCGTCGGCGTCGCTGGCGATACCGGCCTTGACAGCCTGGTTGGAAACGAAGCTCAGAGCCTCGTCACGAGAAGCGAAGTCCTCGGCGACAAAGACATTCTCAACCTTCACGAAGTCGGCAGCCTCGGCCTTAGGGGCCTCAACGGCAGCGGCCTTGGAAGCCTCAACCGGCTTGGCTACAGGAGCGGCCTTCTGATTCTTCTCGAAGTCGTACTTCTTGAAGGCCACGAACAGGATGCCACCGACCACAGCACCGATGAGGATCGCGAGGACCCAAAGCGGACCGTTCTCGACAACGGGCAGGACCAGGAAGCCACCGTGAGGCGCCGGATCGTGAACGTTGAACATAATGGTCAGGATCGAAGCGATAGAGGAACCGAGCATCATGATGGGCATGACCGGCCAGATGTTCTTGGTCATGAACGGAATGGCGCCCTCGGTGATGTGGGTGCAACCAAGGATGAGGTTGACGATACCGGCGTCGTGATCCTCCTGGCTGAAGTACTTCTTGCCGACAACGACGGCGAAGGTGGTGATCAGCGGCGGAACGATGCAGGCGGCGGAGACGGCAGCCATGAAGTTGGTGCCGAAGTTGTAGGTATCGGTGCCAACGCCGGCAGCCAGTGCCTCGGTGAGCATAGCAGTACCAGTGACGTAAGCAGCCTTGTTGACCGGGCCACCCATGTCAAAAGCACACATGCAGCCGATGGCAAGACCCAGGACAACGGCGCCAGAGGCGGACAGGCCCTTGAGGAAGTCCATCATGGCAGTGTTGATGGCAGCCATGGGGCCGGAGATGCCGAGCATGACCAGACCGACGATAGCCGTCGAGAACAGCGGGTAAAGGAAGATAGCCTTGAGGCCGTCCAGGTTCTTGGGCAGACCGGCAAAGACCTTCTCGAGCAGCAGGATGACATAACCGGCGAGGAAGCCGCCGACGATGCCGCCCAGGAAGCCGAAGCCCACGCCGGCGCCACCGGCGTCGATCATGCCGGTCTCGGCGTTAACAGGCAGGCCCTGGATGGCGATCATACCGGCAACAAAGCCGGGAACGAGCGCCGGGCGCTTGCCGATGGATTCGGCGATGTAGGCGGAAAGCACCGGAACCATGAGGTTCATAGCGATACCGCCGATGATCTTGAGCATCGCAGCAAAGCTGTTGTAGTCAGACGCCGTCGAATCGAAGGACGTAATGCCCCACAGGAACGAAACGGCGGTCAGAACACCACCAGCAACGACGAAGACCAGCATGTGGCTGACGCCGTTCATGAGGTGCTTATAGATGACGTGACCGATGGACTCCTTCTCCTCGACTTCGTCCTCGACATCGGCAGCGGCTGCAACCGTGCTGTCGCCCTTAGCGGCGAGTGCGTGGTCAATCAGCTTACCGGCGGCCTCAACGGACAGGGCCTTGGAAACACCAACGGAAACCATGGGCTTACCGGCGAAACGCTCAGCCTGGACATCCTTGTCGGCTGCGACGACGACGGCCTTGGCACCAGCGATCTCACTCTTGGTGAGCTCGTTCTCGACACCGACCTGGCCATGAGTCTCGACCTTAATGGTCAGACCTCGCTCGGCAGCTGCCTTCTCCAGCGCCTCCTTAGCCATGAAGGTGTGCGCAATGCCGGTCGGGCAACCGGTGGCGGCGATGATGTCAAACTTAGCCATGTGTCCCTCCTTCTTGAGTACAGCGCCCGCGGGCGCTCCCCTACACGCGCTTGGATACGCGTTTTTCCACAACTGAAAGATACCAACCTACCGTCCACGTGAGAAGAGACAAGGTGCAATTCTCCGGTGAAAGGTTCTTTCATAACCGTAAACGGTAGGTGAAAGTTTACCATCAACATTTGAAACGGCAAGGTGTATCTTGTAATTGAAAATGCCCTTATACTATGGCATTGCAAATCAAATTAGATTTTCATGCCAACCAGGAGCCATCCATGACCGATAGTAGCAAGAGCGCACTTTCCCTCATTAGTACCCATCAGGGATACAGCGAGTCCGAGCAGCGCATTGTCGACTATATATTGGAGCACCAGTCCGAGGCGCCGCGCCTCACGGCCGCTCAGCTCTCACGCGCCGCCGCCACGTCCGAGGCGACCGTTTCGCGCTTCTGCCGCAAGCTTGGCTTTGGCAGCTTTCGCAGCTTTCAGTTTTCGTTGGCGAGGGATTTGGAAAGCCAGCGCAACGAGGGCCTGACTGACGAGGTCTCGCTCGACAATATGGAGCAGAGCCTCAAGAACATCCTGGCTGCCAAGGTGAGCGAGCTTAATGCGACCATCGACGGGATCGACCACGATACGCTGGCGGCTGTTGTACATGCCCTTAAGCATGCAGGGGTTATTGAGTTTGCGGCTGTGGGCAATACCAACGCGGTCGCGCTCGATGCGACGTTTAAGTTTTCGCAGCTGGGCCTGCGCTGCATGGCGAGCACCATTAGCGAGACATCAATTGGCTTTGCGCTCACGTTACGCCCGGGTGACGTCATCGTGCTAATCTCAAACTCCGGCAAATCGCGCCGACTGAATCGCATGGCAAAAGCGGCTCGCAACTGCGGCGCAACCGTAGTCGTCATCAGCAGCGACAGCAAATCCCCGCTCGCGCGTCTGGCAGACTACACTTTTAATACCGTCAACCACGAAGCGCTACTGACGACGGGCGACTTTGCGTTCTCCAAGATCAGCGCCACGATGATCATCGAAGTCATCTACAACTTCCTGCTGCCCGAAATCGAGGACGCCCGAGAGCACATCAGCTACTACGAGGAGCTCATCCAACCGGATAAGGTCGTTGAGTAAAACGCGTAGTGGGACAAAAAATTTCAGTCTATTTTGTCCCACCAACACCGCTGATACGACCTAGTCTCGAACTTCTTCGAGCATCTGCTTTGCGTGGGCCAAGCTTGCCTCGGACTGATCGCCGCTGAGCATGCGGGCGATCTCGGCGGTACGCGCTTCGCCGGTTACCTCGTCCAAATGCGTCTGGGGAACATCGCCCGGCTCCTTGCTGACAACATAATGCTTGTCGGCCATGACGGCGACTTGCGCCAAGTGGGTTACGACAATCACTTGATGCGTGGCGGCAAGATCGACCAGCACACCAGCAAGAGCACGAGCCGTGGAGCCGCCAACACCGGCATCGACCTCGTCAAATACCAGTGTGTCGACGCCGTCAGCATTACCCAAGACCACCTTGCTCGCCAGCATGACGCGGCTGAGCTCGCCGCCCGAGGCAATGCGGCGCAGGGGACGCGGCGTCAAGCCGGCACCGCTGCGATACAAAAGCTCGTAGCTCGAAGGACCCGCCGGCGTCCACTCGGCGCGCGGAAGATCACGCGACTCCCAAACGAGCTCGGCGCCGCCCATCTCCAAGCGCGCCATCTGGCGGCCAACCTCGTAGCAGAAGCGCGGGGCCGCCGTATTGCGAGCACGCTTAAGTGCCTTGGCAGCAGCGAACAGCTCGCGCTCGGCGCTCCCGAGTGCCTCACGCGCCTTTTTGATCTGTTCATCGCCATCATAGACCAGGGACAGCAGCTCTTGCGAGCGATCGCGCATGGCAAAAACATCGTCCATGGTGGGACCCCACTGACGCAACAGGCCCTTGAGGTCGGAATACCGCTCGCGCATGCGAGCAAGCTCGCGAGGATCGAACGCAACCCCATCGCGATAAGCACGCAGCTCGTTGGCGCAATCCTCGAGTGAGATGCAGGCATCCGAAAGTGCGTCGGCGATGTCACCCAGTTTGTGATCGACGGTAGCCATGCGCGACAGTTCTGCCACGGCGCCGTTCACGGCATCGAGCGCTCCCCCTTCGGAAGTAAGCGATGCATGGGCATCGTTGGCCGTCGCCACCAGCACCTCGGCATGCTCGGAGCGTGGCAGCAGCTCCTCGAGCTCTTCATACTCACCCGGCTTGGGGTCGACCTCGGCGATACGCTCCAGGGCGAAGCGCGCCTCCTCGACGCGACTCCCCTGCGCACGCGACGCCTCCTCTACGCGACGGACCTCCTTGGCAGCCGCACGCGACGCCTTAAAGCAGACACGGTACTTTTCCAGCGCCTCGAGCGCAGAGCGACCAGCCCAGGCATCGACCATGGCAACATGATGTGCCGGATCGAGCAGGCGCTGATGTTCATGCTGGCCGCACAGATCCATCATCACGCCGACGCGCTCGGAAAGCTCGCGCACGCTGGCAATGCGACCATCAATCTTGACGCGGCTGCGGCCCTCGGCAGAAAGGCTGCGCTGCACGGTGAAGCCCTCCGTGTCGTGCGGGCCATCGAACAAGCGCGCCTCGACGCTCGCAAGCGCCTCGCCCTCGCGCACGGTCGAAGAATCCGCGCGCTCGCCCAAAATGAGCTTAAGCGCCGAGAGCAGCGCAGTCTTGCCGGCGCCAGTCTCGCCGGTCAGGACAGTTAGGCCCGCGCTGGGCATCATCGCCGCCTCGCGAATGAGTGCAATGTTAGAAACCTGCAGCTCATCGATCATGACGCACTCCGTAGAACACGCGGCTCACGGAGTTATAGAAGCTCTCGGGGCCGTAATCGAGAAGCAGCACATCTCCGGGACCGCGGCGCACGGCCACGCTCTCAACGGTGCCATCGCAGGTAATAAACTGTCCATCAATAGCGATCGCCGGAACGCTCGGTCGGTCATCAGACATAAAGATTTCGACGACATCACTCGGCGAAGTCAAGAAGGCGCGGGCCTGAATGGTGTGCGGCGCAATGGGTACGCAGACCATGCCCGTATAGTCGGGGCTCACGATGGGGCCACCGGCACTGAGCGCGTAACCCGTAGAACCAGTCGCCGTGGACACGACCACGCCGTCGCCACGCAGTCGATCGATATGGTGGCCCGACACCGTGATGTCGAACTCGACCATATCGGACAGGGGGCCGCGCGTAAGTGCCATATCGTTGAGGGCAAACGTGCGCACGACATCCTTCGTGCCGTCTTCGCGCACGGACACGATATCCGCGGCGATGGTGGCGCGGCGGCTCACGTGCAGCTCGCCGGACAGGGCGTCGCTCACGACCTGCAGAATGTCGCGCTCCTCGGGGCTCGCAGCAGTTAAAAAACCCAGATGACCATAGGAAAGACCAAGGATAGGAATCTCGCGATGGTTGAGGATGCGGGCAGCGCGCAGCAGCGTACCGTCGCCGCCGAGCGTAATGACCAGATCGGAGCCGTCAATATCAGGCGTGCTTTGAATCTTCGATCGCTGGTCGGCAGCCCATGCGACCTCATAGCCCTGGCGCGTCAGCCAAAGCTCGAGCATCAGGCCACTCTCGACCGCTTCTTGCTTGTAGTAATTGGGAACCAGAAAGACCTTCATAGCGTTGCAGCTTTCTCGCTCATAACCGATACCTGGGATTGCAGCTCGTCTTGCGAGCGGTCGCCGGGGGCATACCTCGTGCCGTACAAGAAAAACTCAACGTTTCCCTTGGCACCATGAAGGGGCGACACGCACACATCGACCGGAAAAAGGCCCTTGGCAGCAAAGAGTTCAACTGCCGTAACGAGTGTATCGCGGCGCACGGCGGGATCGGTCACAATGCCGCCCTCGCCCACCAGCGCCGCCGGAGCCTCAAACTGCGGCTTTACGAGCGTGCAGAATGCACCCGTAGGCGCCAGACACGCCAGCACCGCATCGATAATGTTCGCGATACTGGTAAACGAGACATCACACACTGCCAGGTCGATAGCGCCGGCATAGCCAAGCTCAGGCAGCTGCGTCACGTTTGTGCGCTCATGCAGCGTCACGCGATCATCCTGACGCAACGACCAATCAAACTGGGCGCGACCCACGTCCACCGAGACAACGGTCGCAGCTCCGCGCTTGAGCAGGCAATCGGTAAAGCCGCCGGTAGAGCAGCCAACATCCAGACAGGCAAGGCCCGTCGGATTGATACCAAACGCATCAAGCGCGCCTTCGAGCTTAAGACCGCCGCGGCCAACATAGGGAATGCGCCCCTTCACGTGCAGCGGCAGGCCCGGGATCACCTTAAGGCCCGGCGAAGTCAAACGCTCACCGCCACTCGAGACCAAGCCGGCCATAAGAGTGCGAAGGGCATCCGCGCGATCGGCGCAGATGCCCTGTGAAATCAGTTCGTCATCAAGACGCACGCGTTTCATGAATGCCATCAACCATTCGTATCCGGAGATGCGGCCTAGCTATCCTGGGATTCGTTTGCCGCATCCTCATCGTATTCCTGCTCGAGCTTGTCGGCCTCACGCGGCGTCAGCTCAAACTTGTCGACCATATCGACCGCGCGGGAACCCAGTTCAATCGCTTCGTCAAACAGATCGAGCGAACGCTCCAGGGACGTATCCTTGGAGCGAACGGTAGCGATGATCTGATCCAGACGGTCCGAGATCTCGTCAAAGTTGCGGACAGAACCCTCTGGCATGACTACTCCTCGAAGGAGTCGACGACAGCCTCGGCGGCGTCCGCATCCTCGGCCAGCACGCCAGCCTCAGCCTGAGCAACCGCAACCTTAGCGGCAGCCTCGGCAGCCTGGGCCTCCTCGCGAGCGCGATCCTCGGCCAGCAGTTCCTGGTACAGGTCCTCGCCCGGCAACTCCTCGCTGCGCGCGATCTTGCCCAGCACGCCGTTGACGAACGACGCGGACTGGTCGGTGCCATAGGCCTTGGCAAGTTCGACGGCCTCGTTGATCACGATAGCGTCCGAGACCTCTTCGTCGGTAAGGAAGCGCATCTCGTAGACGGCGATACGCAGCAGATTACGGTCGGCGCCGGGCATGCGCATAAGATCCCAGTTCTTGGCGACGGCGCGCAGGGCACAGTCGATGCGATCGATATGCTCGTAGGCACCGCGGCACAGCTCCAGCGCATAGGGGTCGAGGGGGCCCTTCGAGATCAGGAAATCGCCCTCGAGGACGCGCTCGAGCGGGCTGTCCGTGGCCTCGGCCTGAAACAGCAGCTGCAGCGCCTGACTGCGGGCAAGCGTACGCCCGCGATAAACCTTAAGGCTCAAAGGTTACTCCTTGGGGAAAACGAGGCCGTCGATGCAAACGTCAACGCGCTCGACCTCAACGCCCACCTGGGCATCGATGGCAACGACCACGGCAGCGCGAACGGCCTCGGCGAGTTTCTTGAACGGATAGCCAAAGAACACCACGACGCGCACGGTGAGCGCGAGCTTGTCGCCGACGACCTCGGCCTCGACCGCCGGCTCGGAAGCCGGGGCCTTGGACGAGAGCATCATGGAGACAAGGTTGGTGGCAAGGTCCTTGACGCCAACGGAGGCGATGCCCTCGACATCGGACACGGCGCGCGAGACGATGGCGGTCAGAACATCGGGCGAAATGCCGATGCCGTCAATCTTGATTTCCTGGGGCATGAGTCCTCCTAGAAGAGTTGGTTGCTAGACGCGGGAGACGAACTTGCCGTCGCGGGTGTCAACCTTAATGACCTCGCCCTCGTTGAGGTACATGGGGACCTGGATGACAGCGCCGGTGTCGATCGTGGCCGGCTTGGTGGAACCCTGGACGGTGTCGCCCTTAAAGCCCGGGTCGGTCTGGACGATGGTGGTCTCGATGAACATCGGCGGAGTCACGCCCATGAGCTCGTCGTCGGCGAAGAGCAGCTGGCAAATGTCGTTCTCGCGCAGCCACTTGGAGTTCTCGCCCACCATGTCCTCGGGAACGGGAACCTGCTCATAGGATTCGTTGTCCATGAAGATGTAGTCGGTGCCATCGTTGTAGAGGTACTGGAACTCACGGGTGGTGAGCATGACGCTCTCGAACTTGGTGCCGGCGTTGCAGGTGTTCTCGACGACGCGGCCGCTCTTGATGTCGCGGGTCTTGTAGCGCACAAACGCGCCGCCCTTGCCCGGCTTGACGTGCTGGAACTCGACGATGGTATAAACCTTGTCCTTAATACGGAGACCGAGGCCGTTCTTGAAGTCGGCGGTAGAAATGGTAGGCATAGCGACCTTTCTTCTTATGGGCAGAACGCACAAGCGTCCAGATTACATACGACCGAAATTATACACTTGCAGACGGCGCCTGCAGCGAGCGCATAAAAAGAGAACGCGGGGCGCCCGAATTGCTCCGGACGCCCCGCCCAAAAATCTATCGAAGAGGGCTAGCAGTCGATAACGTGAAGGTCATGCGGTGTCTTGGTGAAGGGCTCGTAGCCGTTCTCGGTGACCACGCCGTAGTCCTCCAGGCGCACGCCACCCACACCGGGCAGGTACACGCCGGGCTCCATGGTAATAACCGAGCCGACCTCGATGATATTCTTGCTGCGGTTGAAGTTGGGCAGCTCGTGGATGTCAATGCCCACGCCGTGGCCCAGACCATGGTTGTAGTAATCGCCATAGCCGGCATCGCCAATGATCTTCTTGGAAAGCTTGAAAATGTCGTTGCCCTCGACGCCCGGATGGATGGCGGCGACGCACTCCTCGTGCGCACGTCGCACGAGCGCGTACAAGTCGAGCTGCTCCTGCGTGGGCTCGCCCATCACGACGGTACGAGTCATGTCGGAGCGGTAGTCGCAATAGCCCGCGCCATAATCCATGAGAACGAAGTCGCCCTTCTCGATCACGCGGTCGCTCGGGACGGCATGCGGGTTGGCGGTGTTGGGGCCGCTCGCCACGATGGAGCCGAAGGCCAGGCTGTCGGCGCCGTTGGCGAACATAAAGTTCTCGAGCTCGTTGCGAACCTGCTTCTCGGTCATACCGGGCTTAATATAGCCGAGCATGTGCTGGAAGGCGGCGTCGGTGATCGACTGCGCATGGCGCATGAGCTCGATCTCCTCGGCGTCCTTGATGGCGCGCATCTTGCGAATGTCGTCATGCATCAGCGGCAACATGCAGGCGACGGAACGATCCTCCAAACCACGCTGAATACCCTGGTAGAAGTTGATCTGCATATCGTCCTCGACAGCGCAGACGCGGCACTTGTTGGCCGCGATCTTGCCGGCGACCCAACCGGGGATGGTGCCCTCGTCCATGTCGTAGACCCAGGGGCTGCCGGCGGGCGTGTTCTCCTCAAAACTGTTGAGATAGCGCGAGTCGGTATGGAACAGGCACTGGTCGGCCGTAATAAACGCCGCGTGCGGGAACTCGAAGGTGTAATCGAAGACGCCCTTCACGCCCGTAAGCCAACGAAGGTTGGCCTCGTCGCGCACCACGATAGCGTCGTAGCCGCGCTCAGCCATCAGGGCACGGACACGCTCAATACGACCGGCAGGACCGGCAGCAAACTCAGACATGCAGATTCCTTTCTTAGTGTCCTCATAAAAGCGGGACGGGCCTCGATCGAAAGATGGAATCGCGCGCGATTCGCAACCGATTGGAAACCCGCCCCTCAACATGATACGAAAGACGATGTATGTCAATAAATCCTAGAGAAGTTCTTTGCGAGAAGCCAAGTATGCGTGAGCATGGCGGTCGAGAACCTCGTCCTCAACGCTCGTTAGACGAATGGCGCCGAGCGCCGCGGGCAGCGGCAACATGCTACGGTTCGAGCGCGCAAACTGCTGCCTGCGGAACTTCTCGATAAACGCGGTAGGCTCCAGGTCGAAGGCAAGTTCATCGATGCCAAAGTCCTCCAGGCAGTCATCGACATCAAACACATAGTCGATATCGAAGTCGCAGGCATCGTGTGCTAGGCGCGCCTCAAAGCGCATGCCCTCGGACAACAGCTGGTAGGCAGGGACCTGCGACGCGGCATCGCCCAAGCAGACGCGCAGGGTACGCTCCCCCGTCTTGCCAAAGTCTAGAGCGTGGCGGGCGCTGGGATTCGTAGCCATCAGTACGTCCTTACGGGCAGTCTGAGACCACTGAACGGCATTGACGAGCGCGACCTCCTCGCCCGCGAGAATCTCGGGGACGGTCTCGGTAAACTGATTCCAGCGGGACTTGCTGCTCGAAAGCATGGTGCCAACAAGTACCGCATAGCCGAGCTTGAGGTCCTCGGGGTCCGCCTCGCGTACAAGGTCGAGGTCACACACGACCAAGCCCGGCTCGGGACGGAACGCGATAGCGGGAAGCGCATGCGCCGACGAGGCAACGAGCGGCCTCATGGTCGTCGCGACCGTGAGCATGGCGTCGAACGTCGTCGGCAGCAAGGCGCACTCGGTGCGACCGCACCACTGATTGGCGCACCAGCAAACAACCGAGCAGGTCGCCATGTCGCCGACAGCGACAACGAGATCATCGCAGGTAATGCCGTTAGCCGACAGCGCGCCAAAGACGGTATCGGCATCGACCAGCGTAGCACCGGCAGGCGAAACCTCGAGGACGAGCGGCGACACGGCAAAACCGGCGTCAACAAGTGCATGCTCGACAACCTCGCCAAAACGCTCGGATGTGGCGTCGTTCCAAACCACCATCGCACGCTTAGGCTTGCCCACAGCCGAGGCAAACATGCGCGACAGCTCCTCGAACGCCCCCAATCCGACGCGGACATCGACACTGCGGTTTTGGAAATTGATAAGTTGACGGCGAATCATAGCAGTCCACGCTCCAAAAGCATCTCGGCACAAAGGTAGGAAACGTCCTCGAAGGACTTGTTGCGAATATCAAGGGTAATATCGGCCGCCTGGCGATACAACGGACGGCGATGCTCAAACAAGCGCGCAGCGTGCTCGGGCGAGCGGAAATCGGGCCGGGTATCGGAGCGACGAATCTGGCGCAACGAGTCCTCAAAGTCGCCTTCGAGGTACACGCATGTACCCATCTCGTGCATCAGCTCAATGTTCACCGGCGTCTCGACGATGCCGCCCCCGCACGATACCAGCAGGCTGCGCTCGCCTTGAAGCGAACGGAGTGCCGAGGTCTCGAGCTCGCGAAAACGATCCTCGCCCTCGGTCTCAAATATCTCGGTCACCGACTTGCCACATCGACGCACAACCAAACGATCGGTATCGATGAATCGACGCTTGAACATAGTGCCCACATTGCGCGCAAGCGTCGACTTGCCCGCGCCCAAAAAGCCGATAAAGAAGATATGGTCGCAGCCGTGTTTGATGTGCTGAGACATGGCGAAACCTATTCCTCGCAGGGAAGGTCGCGCAGGGCCCGGCGCTCAAAGATACGGAAGATCTGCGTGTACCACAGGTCCTGGGTTGCCTGCGGCTTGACCAGAATAGTGTCAACGCCGGCAAAGTTACCGCTCCACACGTCCGTGTACAGTTGATCGCCGATCAGCACCGCCTCGTCTGCCGTGGCGCCGAGGCGCTTAAGACCCGCCTTCAAGGCAAACGGGGCGGGCTTCATGGCGTGGCTGATGGCCTCGAGTCCCAGCTCGCGTGCAGAGCTCATGACCTGATCGCGATGCCAGTTGTTGGACACCATGCACAGCTTAAAGCCTTTGGCGCGGGCGGTATCGAGCCAAGCGGAGACCGCGGCGGGAACCTGCTCGGTGTCGCGCGGCACCAGAGTGTTATCGCGATCGAGCAGAATGGCGCGTTTGCCGTCGGCCCACAGGGTATCAAGGTCGATGCGATCGACCGAGGCAACGTATCGTTTGGGGTTAAAAATCCTCATGCTAATTCCAAGACTGTTGATGCTCTTCGTAGGTTTGCGAGAAGTACTCCTCGTCCTGCGTAATGTAGAAATACAGGTCATCGGAGTCGGTCGGCTCAAGCGTGGCCTTGAGTGCCTCGAGCGACGGAGAGCAGATGGGCGTGGGTGGCAGGCCCTCGTGCTTATAGGTGTTATACGGGCTATCGCTCTGCAGGTCGTCGGCGGTAACCTCGCCACCGGTGACATACATCATGGTCGCATCGCTGTTGAGATAGCGCAGACCGTCGAGCTTGCCTGCAAGGCGGTTGTAGAAGACCGAGGCCACGTGCGCACGTTGATCGGCGTTGAGGCCCTCGCGCTCAACGATAGAGGCCAAGTTAACGATGTCGTAGTCGGACATCTCCACACCGTAGCGCTCCTTGATCTTGGCTTCGCAGCTCGCAAAGTCAAGCGACTTGTACTCAGTCTTAAACTGATCGAGCATGGCGCGAATCACGTCATCGGCCGTCGGCGAATCACCCAACGAATAGGTCTTGGGGAACAAGAAACCCTCGAGCGAGTCGTTGGCGGCGCCCTTAAGGAAGCTATAGTCGTCCACGTAGTTGGAGGCCTTGGCCTGGTTGAGGAAGTCTTCCTTAGAGATGCTGTCGTAGGCCTGGGCCACGCGGTCGGCGACTTGATCGACTGTCAGACCCTCAGGGATAGTCAGCGCATTGGAGCCCGCGTTGGGGCCTTCCATGAGCTGCTGAACAACCTTGGTCGCATCCATGAGTGTGGTGAACGAATAAGTACCAGGCTTGAGCGACATATCGGCGTTGAGCTTTTTCACCGCCGCGTAGTAATCCTTGGGATTTTCGACGATATGGTTCTCGGAGAGAATCGAGGCGATCGCATCACCCGAAGCACCGTCGGGAATGGTCACCGTAACCTGCTGACCAGCCGTGACCTTCGTATCCTCACCGGCAAAGAAGCCCTTGACGGCAGGCACGACAAAGAAAGCGATAGTAGCAAGCGCGATTACGGCCACCACAACGCCGACAATCATGGGCACCGGGGAGCTTTTCTTTTGGGCACCGCGACGAGCATGCGTGTTGTAGCTCGAGCGGGCCGCCGGAGCAACGCCATGCGAACCGCGAGCGTGATGCGAATGCGATTGGGGGGCCTGCGTTCGCTGGGTAGGTGCCTGTTGCTTAAAGCGAGCACCGCCTGCAGGCTGAGCCGAACGAGCAGTGGGCTGCTGAGCCGTGTGAGAAGCCGGATACTGAACCGAACGAGCAGAAGGCTGCTGACCCGTCCGTTGAACAGGTTGGGCCGAACGAGAGGAGGACTGCACCGGGCGCGCGGCAGACTGAGCTGCGCGCTGGGTCGGCTGTGCCGGACGCTGGCCAGGCTGGGCAGGGCGCGACGCCGGCTGACGTGTACGATTCGGCTGGCGCGGATCGGGAGCGCTAGGCATGCGAAACCTCCTCGTTTTTACGATCAAGCCACGTCTGCAAAAACAGGCTGGCGGCAATCATGTCAATCTTGCCCCTCATCTGTTTTTCGTTGAGGCCCTGCTCGCGCAGGATACGCTTGGCCTCTTGCGATGACAGGCGCTCGTCCTCAAACTCCAACGGAAGATCGAGCTCGTCGGCAATCTTTTGCGCAACAGCGGCAACACGCTCGGCCTGGGGACCGGGCTCACCGGCCATGGTCAGGGGACGCCCACTTACCAGGATATCGGGCTCATAGTCCTCGAGCAGGTAGCGGAACGTCTTGGCCATACCGGTGACCTCTGCAGCCGGGAGCACCTTGACAGGCATCGCCATCTTGCCATCACGGCTCGAGACGGCGATGCCGATCCTGGTCTCCCCTATGTCCAGCGCAAGCGCGACCACAGCGACTACCTAGATTCTTAGGCGCCGAGCGCGGTCTTAGCGGCCGCGAGGGCATCGGCGATGCCGGCGGCGTTCTTGCCACCGGCCTGGGCCATGTTGGGACGGCCGCCACCGCGACCGTCGACCAGGCCCGCGATCTGCTTGATCACGTTACCGGCGTGGAAACCGGCCTTGACGGCGTCATCGGAGCCGGCGGCGAGCAGGGCCGGGGTGCCCTTCTCGGTCACGCTGGCGACGACGCAGGCGACAGGACCGGCGACCTTCTGGTGCACGGTATCCCAGACGTTGCGCAGGTCGGCAGCCTCAAGGCCCTGGAGCTCAGCGACGACGAGCTTGTAGCCGTCGAGCTCGACGGCGCCCTCGATGGCGCTGGAGATAGCGTCGGAGGAGCCACCGGTCAGCGCCTTCTTGAGCTTGTTGGAAGTCTCGCGCAGCTCGGCCTGCAGGTTCTCCACGCGGGCGGGAACCTCATCCACGCGGCACTTGAGCGCAGCAGCGGCGGCGTCGACGAGCGCCAGACGGTCGGCCATGTAGTCGAGAGCACCCTTAGAGGTCACGGCCTCAATACGGCGGACGTTGGAGCCCGTAGAGGACTCGGAAATGATCTTGAACAGGCCGATCTCGGCGGTGTTGGCGGCATGGGTGCCACCGCAGAGCTCACGGGAGAACGGCTGGTCCTCGGCGCCCACGGAGACAACGCGGACGACGTCGCCATACTTCTCGCCAAACAGGGCGACAGCACCGGCGGCCTTGGCCTCGTCGATGCCCATGACGCGGGTCACGACCGGCTTGGAGGCGAAGATCTGCTGGTTGACCAGGTCCTCGACAGCCTTGAGCTGCTCGGAGGACAGGGCCTCGAAGTGCGTGAAGTCAAAGCGCAGATGCTCGGGCGTCACCAGCGAGCCAGCCTGGGAGACATGCTCGCCCAGGACCTGCTTAAGCGCAGCGTCGAGCAGGTGGGTGGCGGTGTGGTTGCGGCGCAGGAAACCACGGCGCTCGGCGTCGAGCGCGGCGGTCACGGTAGTACCGACGGTCAGCGTACCCTCGGCAACGTGGGCGACGTGAGCATACAGGCCATTGTGGTTCTTGGTATCGGAAACGGTCAGCGCAACGCCCTCGGCGAAAAGCTCGCCGGCATCGCCCTGCTGGCCACCCATCTCGGCGTAGAACGGGGTGCGGTCGAGCACGACCTCGACGTCCTCGCCCGCAGCGGCGGACTCGACGGACTCACCGTTGCGAACGATAGCGACAACCTTGGCACCCTCGATCACATCGTTGTCATAGCCGTCGAACTCGGTCGCGGCAACCTTGTCGGAAAGCTCGACCCACACGTCGTTGAAGCTGCCCCAAGCATCGCCCTTGGCGTTGGCGCGAGCGCGGGCCTTCTGGTCCTCCATGCAAGCGGTGAAGCCGTCCATATCGACGTTGTGACCGGCGGTGCCGGCGATCTCGACGGTCAGGTCGATGGGGAAACCAAAGGTGTCGTGCAGCTTAAAGGCAACGTCGCCCGGAAGGACAGTACCCTCGGCAAGCACGGCCAGGGCCTCGTCCAGGTAGACGCGACCGTTGTCGAGCGTCGTGGAGAAACGCTCCTCCTCGGAAGCGACGATACCCTTAACGAGCGCGACGTTCTTGAGCAGCTCGGGATAGGCCTCGCCCATCTGGGCGTTGACCTCGTCAATGAACTTGGTCAGGAAGGCGCCCTCGATGCCCAGCAGGCGACCGTGGAACACGGCGCGGCGGAGCAGGCGGCGAAGGACGTACTCGCGACCCTCGTTACCGGGGAGAATGCCGTCCGAGATCATAAAGTCGACGGCACGAGAGTGATCCGCGATGATGCGCAGGGAGCGGCTGGCACCGGAGTAATCGTCGGCGTCATAGGTCTTGCCGCTGATCTTCTCGCCCAGCTTGATGAGGTGCTGCATCAGATCGCCGTCGTAATTAGCGGTCTTGTGCTGCATGATGGCGGCCATGCGCTCCAGACCCATGCCCGTATCGAGGTTGCGGTGCGGCAGCTCCGGCATGGAGCCGTCCTCCTGGCGGTCGTACTGGGTAAAGACGAGATTCCAGAACTCCAGGAAGCGGTCGCAGTCGCAGCCGGGCTTGCAGTCGGGGCTGCCGCAGCCGACCTCCTCGCCCATGTCAAAGTAGATCTCGGAGCACGGACCGCAGGGGCCGGTGGGGCCAGCGGCCCAGAAGTTGTCGTCCTCGCCCAGGCGGGAGATGTGATCCTCGGCAACGCCCAGGGAGCGCCACACGTCATGGGTCTCGTCGTCCTCGGTAAAGACGGTGAAGTACAGGCGATCGAGCGGCAGCTTGAACTCCTTGGTAATGAGCTCAAAGGCCCAAGCGCAGGCCTGCTGCTTGGAGACGCCACCAAAGGAGAAGTCGCCGAGCATCTCAAAGAAGGACAGGTGACGGCCGTCCTCGCCGATGCAATCGATGTCGTTGGTGCGGACGCACTTCTGGCAGGAGATCGCGCCGATCTCCTTCATGGTCTTCTTGCCCTGGTAATACTCCTTAAACTGGTTCATGCCGGCGTTGGCAAGCAGCAGCGAAGGGTCGTCGGGGACGAGGGACGAAGAAGGATAGAGCTTAAGACCGCGCTCCTCAAAGAAGTTGAGGAACTTAGAGCGAATCTCGGCCGTAGTCATTGACGGGTAGTCAGCACTCATAGAGGGAATCTCCTCGGTTTCACATCGAAACAGTTCAAACGTAACGATATTACCATCCCACCGCGCCTGTGCAAAAAGGAGGGCCGCCAAACAGCGACCCTACAGCGAAAGTGCACGTTATTTAGTACTGTGCGATCCTTTGAAAAAGGGCTGCTGTAGAATTACATATAAGAGTCACCCGGAAGGAGCGATCGATGAAAAGCAAACGATTTTTCCTCCATGCACTTCTGTTAGCGGCACTTTTAACGCTTTTGGCTTTCACCTACTGGTACGCAAACCAACCAGCATTTGGCTACGTGTTGTATGCAGTAATGTCCGGCGATAAGGCTTATTACACTCTACGTGCAATTGACATTCTCTTTTTCTATGTTGCCGGCCCCTTATCAATCGCTTTGCTCGCGTTTCTTGTCATCTACAACTTCAAGAAACGTTAATAGGACCTATTTAGAATCCGAGTCGTCCATGGAGCCGTCGATGCCGGTTTTGGTGTCGTCATCTGTATTGGAATCGTCGTCTTTGGCGAAGGGATTCTTGAAAAAGCCCGTAGCATCGGGCTGAAGGCCCGAGAGCTTCATCCAGGGATTATCGAGCTCGGGTTTGGGCATGGCCTGGGCCTCGGGCGCAGTCTCGTTACCGATGAGCTCGGACTCATAGATGAACGTATCGTCCCCAAGCGCATCGTAGGCGGCGACCGGGTTGCCCTCGGCATCGCGATACGGCGTGCCCTTAAACACGGCGCCGTCATAGGCCACAAGTTGGCGGCCGGTCTCATTCTCGAAGTAGTACACGAAGATACCTTTGAGGGCCGCACACAGCGGGATAGCAATAATCATGCCGATGGGCCCCATGAGTGCCGAGCCAATAACGAGCGCCGTGAGGCTCATGATGGGATGCACCTGCACCGAGCTCTGCATGACCTTAGGCGAAATCACGTTATCGGTGACGTTTTGCGCGACCATCGTCACGATGAGCGTCCACAACGCCAACATGGGGCTGAACATGAAACCGAGCACTGTGGCGATTGCCGCGCTCACCCAGGGGCCGACGACCGGAACCAAATGCATGATGCCGGTAAAGATAGCCATGAGCGCCGCATACGGATGGCCGATGATCATAAAACCAATAAAGGCGAGGAAACCACCGCAGATGGACGTCACGACCATACCGCGCATGTAGCCGCCGACAGAGCGAGAAAGGATGGCGACCATAAAGCGGTACGAAGTCTCCTTCTCCTGACCGATGATGGTGCAAATCTCGTGGTGCATGCGAGGATAATCGCAGGCCATCCAGTAGGCAAGCACCAGACCAAGGAAGATCACGAACAACTGCGAGGCCGTATTGGTGATGAGCGGGAACACACCGCGGCCAAGCTCGGCAGCGATCTGAGACACATACTTCGATGCCACGGTAACCAGCGACGAAAGATGATCGTCCAAATACTCCATGAGCGGCGTGTTGTTGAGCGTCTTGGCATGCGAGACCATCTCGTTGAGGTCGCCACCCGCAACACGAAGCTGCTCGGGCAGGCGGCTCAGGACTTCCATGATCTGACCAAAAAGAATCGGCGACAAGATGCAAACAACACCGACGAGCACGGCAACAACAACAATAAGCGCGATAAGCGAACCGATGCCACGACCAACGCCATGATGCTCGAGCCAGTTGGTGATCGGGGACATCACAAAAGCAATGATGGAACCAACAGCGAGAAACTCGATAACCGGTGCCAGGATGCCCATAAGGTTAAAGATGACGGCAGCGATGACAATGCAGCCGACAACAGCCCAAATGCGAAGCGTCAGAATGCGGGTATCGCGCAGCGTGCGGTCTGTTTGTTGGGGGTGCTCACTCATGAACGAATCATCACTCCGTCGGGGTCAATCTTATCCTGAATCTTCTTGAGGGTGCGGCGCAACAAGCGCGAGACCTGCACCTGCGAGATGCCCAGCTTCTTGGCGATCTCAATCTGGGTCATGCCCTTTACAAAGCGCAGCTCGATGACTTCGCGCTCGCGCGGCGAGAAATCGCGGATGGCCTCTTCAATGACCAGACGGTCATCGGTAAAGTCGAGCTCGTTGTCGTCGTCGGCGTAGCGGTCGAGAATCGAGGGCGCATCGTCGGAATCGGACACACCAGGAGCCTCAATGGGCACCGAGGTATAGGCCGAAGACGATTCCATAGCCTCCAGGACCTCGTCGACGGTCACGTCCAGGTACTCAGCGATTTCTTCGACCTTGGGCGAGCGCTGCAACTCGTTGGTAAGCTTGTCGGTAGCTTGGTTAACCTTGGCAGAAAGCTCCTGCAGGCGACGAGGCACGCGCACGCTCCAGCCCTTGTCACGGAAGTGACGCTTGATCTCGCCCAAGATGGTGGGCGTGGCAAACGTGGTGAACTCGAGTCCGCGCTCAGGGTCAAAGCGGTCGATTGCCTTGAGCAGGCCCAAATAGCCAACCTGCATCAGGTCGTCGAGCGGCTCGCCGCGATTCTTAAATTTGTTGGCAAGGAACCTTACCAGGTTCATATGGGACATGACGAGCTGCTCGCGGGCGTCCGGATCACCGGTCTCCTTGTAGCGACGAAACAGCTCGCGGGTTTTCTCCTTGTCCCAAGCGGTCTTGCCGCTCCGGGAACGTTCGGTCATATTAGATATCCGCCTTGAGATCGAGGGAAAGCGTCAGGGGCGCCGCAGTCTTTTCGTAGGAATCGCACACGCTCGCGAGGATGAGCTCGGCATACACCGCAGCCTGGTCGTTTTCATCAACCGTAGCCTGGTCTCCAAAGGTAATAGTCATGCCAACGTGAGTCTCATCGACATCGAATTTGATGGTGATGTCGTCGCAGTCGACCGCGGTGCACCCAAAGATGAAAGCCTCCTCGGCAGCCATGCGGATGTCCTCGATGCGATCGACAGACATGGAGCACAGGGCACCAACGTTGGCGGCCGTCATGCGCACCAGGCGCGCCAGACGCGGGTCCCCGGCAACGGTCAGCGTGATGGGACAGGTTGCTTCGCTACTCATCGCAGGACTCCTCAGAGGACTCGGCGGGCGTATAGGTGTAATACTGAGCCGGCTTGGCTGCGGGCTTCTGAGCCGCATCCGCACCATCTGCGGCCTCGTCCTCGGCCTCACAGATCAGAACGCGCTCGGTAGGCTGCTCGGCCTCGGCGGCGGCAGCAGCGAGCTTGCGATCGGCGTCGGCTGCAGGAGCCTTCACCTTATTGAAAAACTTCTGCACGGCGCCAGCAGCAGAATCAGTCACACTCGATACGGCATTGCTGGCCTCGGCCATGCTGCCCGTAACCTCGGAAATGTCACGAACCACGGCTTCGACCTCTACGAGATTGGAGGTAAGGGCATCAACTGCCGTCTTGCTCGACTTAAGCAGCGGCTCCATCTGGGCAAGCGCCGGCGTAAGCTCATCGACAGCGCCATCGAGCTTTGCCACCACAGGCTGAGCCTCGGCGATGGTGTTGTTGAGGTCGTTCACGGTCTTGTCGAGCGAATCGACAACGGTGCGGGTTTTGCGCAGGGTAAGCGCAAGCTCAACGATAGCCCACACGCCGGCAACGGCGAGCAGCAGCAAGGCGATTTGAATGGGACTCATACAAGCCTCCCAAAGGAATCGAAATACAGACGCTTTCCATGGTACCCCAAAGGGGACCGAACATGCCAAGAGCAGCAACGTGGGACAAAATTATCAGCAGCTACTTCGGTGCATTCCCGCTGCGGTCACGTTCGCTTTGTTCTACGCGCCATTCTTCCCAACCACGGCCGGCAGGCTGCCAAAATGCACCGCGTTCTAAGCCTTCGGGCAAATAGCGCTGGTCGACCCAGCCTTCGGGATAATCGTGCGGATACTTATACACACCGTATTCATCGCTGCCCGGGCGATGGCGATCGCGTAGATAACTCGGCACCTCGCGAAGCCCACTAGAATGAATATCGGCCAGCGCCGCATCGATTGAAGCCTCACACGCGTTGGATTTAGGCGCCAAGCACACATAGAGTGCAGCCTGAGCCAGGTTAATGCGGCACTCGGGATAGCCAATGACCTCGGCAGACTTAAACGCGGCATGCGCCACCAAAAGCGCCTGCGGATCGGCGTTGCCAACATCCTCAGAAGCCTGAATCATAATACGGCGTGCAATAAACTTAGGATCCTCCCCTGCATCAATCATGCGCGCGAGCCAATAAATGGTGGCATCGGGGTCGCTGCCGCGCATGGACTTAATGAACGCACTGATAATGTCGTAGTGCATGTCACCGTTTTTGTCATACGAAAACCCACGGCGCGGATTGGCGATCTTCACATCGTCGACCGTGATGGGATAGCGCTCCCCCGCCGCCGGAGCCGGCGTCCCCTCGGTATCGGGACGCGTGACGGCAATCTCGCTCGCCAACTCAAGCGTCGTCAGGGCCGAGCGTGCATCACCCGCTGCCAGCGTGCAAATGGTCTTGACCGTATCATCATCGGCCGAGAATTTGCCGTTCAGGCCCTGAGGTGCCTCGAGCGCACGCTCGATAAGAATGGCGATATCCTCGTCCTTTAAATGCTCAAGCTCCACGACTCGACCACGTGAGAGCAGCGCCGAGTTGACCTCGAAGTACGGATTCTCCGTCGTAGCGCCAATCATAATGACGGTACGGTTCTCAACTGCATGCAGCAGAGCATCCTGCTGCGACTTAGAGAAGCGGTGGATCTCATCGATGAATAGAATGGTACGGCGGTCGTACGTATTCAGGCGCGTCTTGGCCTCGTCAATCACGCGACGCAAGTCCTTCACGGTGCCCGTCACGGCGCTGACCTCGACAAACTCGCTCTTGGTATGGTTGGCGATAATGTGGGCCAGCGTCGTCTTACCCGTACCGGCCGGCCCGTACAGAATCACGCTCGAAAGCACATCGTGCTCGATCGCGGCACGCAACCATGAACCCTTACCGACGGCCTTTTGCTGGCCCACATACTCGTCGAGCGAATTAGGGCGCATGCGCACCGCAAGCGGCGCATTCTGAAAGGAACGCTCGCGCGTCGAAGCAGAAAAAAGGTCGTCCATAGCCATCCCGTGCATCAATCAAAAACGTTTTCCACAAACAGTATACCGAATAAATACGAACTACCGTTCGTTAATATAGGTACGATGCGGAAACTTTAGACCCGGGAACAGCTTGCTCGTCAGCTCGCAGAAATAACCGTCCGTCATGCTCGCGATGTAATCCACCACGGCTTGATCCTTGTCGTCCTGCCAGGCATAGGTACGATCGTAGTAGGAAAGCTGCTGCTCAATGCGCGAAATATGGTGCTTAAAGATATAAGAGGACTCGTCGCCACTGTTTAGATCCCGCAGGCAACGGTCGTAGAGCTTTTCGAACGCCTCGCGCAGCTCCTCCTCGGAATCGCCTTCGATACCGCCCTTGCTATAGATCTTCTCGTAGTTCTCGCGCTTGGCTCGGCGAATTTCCTCAAACAGGTCCTCGCTCATCTCGATGCGCGGCTTACCATAGCTATGCTCAACGATATCGATGGAAGCGTGCGTGAGGATCCAGCTGTTATAGGCGCCGCCCCGACCATCGTCAAAAGCGTCGGGCGAAAGCAGACCCGCCGCGATCGCATCCTGACGGTCACGACCGACGTAGGCAAGAATATCCGAGATGCGAACGACGCAGCCCTCGAGCGTCATGGGACGCAGGTGCCCAATGGCGCCATAGCCCGTGGCGATGCAGTCCTCGACCGCCTGATCGAACTGGTCAAAGGAGCCCATATCCGACAATTCAAACACGCGTTGCTCGTACTCGCCGTTATGGCATAGCACGCCGTCGAGCGTCTGGAGCGACACGTTGCGGCCATACAGGGCGTCGAGCACGCGGACCGACTGCACGTTATGGAAAAAGTAGCGACCCGTGCGCTCATGATAGATATCGTTGAGAAAACGCTCACCGGCATGGCCGAAAGGCGTGTGGCCCAAGTCGTGGCCTAAGCCAATCGCCTCGATCAGATCGCAGTTGAGCCCCAGGGCGCAACCGATATCGCGCGCAATGCGCGAAACAAGCTGCACGTGCAGGCCACGACGCGACAGGTCGTCGTTGCTGCGAAAACTGAAGACCTGTGTTTTGCCGGCATAGCGAGTGTACGCCGGAAGATGAAGAATCTTTTCGGTATCGCGCATAAACGCCGGACGCATAAGCGTGCCTTTGTCGGAGGCGCGATCAATACGACGAATGACCTGATCGTCGTTGCAACGATACGGGTTAACATAGCCCGAAGCACGATCGGTGGCAATGCGCTCGAAAAGTTCGGGCGACAACGCCGAGGGAATTCGGTCCATGCGCGCCTTAATGACGGCCGTTTCTTGATTAGTTACCATGGCATGCTCCTTAAGAAGGATGCGCAATCGGTTACAAAGTGCAGCCCACAACCTCGATTATGGCAAAAATCGGCACCAAAAACGGGAGCAATGGCAGGGAGCGCGATTTCGTGATGAGGCAGGAGAGGGCCAGGGCCAGGAGCGCGGCGGCAAATGCCACGAAGCCACCCATAGGGTCGAGCGTGCAAAGCGCGAAGAGCGCCTTGGCATCTCCCATGCCGATGCCGGGGGTCTGGCGATGTCGCCGCCAAAGCGACTCAGTCAGCACAAGAGAAAGGTACACGATGACCGCAAGGCCAGCGTGGTCAAGTGCCGTGTTTAAGCCCCCATCCAGCCACACGCCCGCAAACGCCGCCACGGCACACGCAGCAGCAAGCGCGTTGGGAAACCGCCGCTCGCGGATATCAATCGCCGCGCCGGCAAAGGCGCAGATCCAAAATGGGATATAGACCACAGGACACCTCCCGGGACGGCTGTTCTAAAGCAAAAACCACCACAAAGGTGTATCCCCTTTGTGGTGGTTCTGATCGTGGTTATTTTGCGCCCTGCATGACCTCGTCGAGGGTAACGTTAACGGCGTGCTGCGTGGGCACCCAGTCGACCTTCAGGAACAGCGCGGCAACCGTGATGGGGATATAGCTGAACATAAAGATCGGGAAGGTAAACAGGTTGGTCACCAGGCGCCACTTTTGAGCGCAATGAATGTGCTTGTACTCAAATATGGTCGTGAGCAGCGCCAGGATAAAGAAGGTCTGGTACATCATCACGAACGTCATGATAAGCGAGGCGGCACAAGCCTGCATCTCGACCTCGGTAGCCAAGAAACCATGCGAAAGGCCACCCACGATCAGGAACGTCGCATTGGCGAGCATGGAGATCAGGGACAGCAGCATGCCCGGAGCGATGGTCATAAACATGTCATATGCGGCAAAGCGATGATAGCGGAACGTCGACTTGACCAGATGCTTGCCGTAGGTAAAAAAAACCTGGTAGAAGCCCTTGGTCCAGCGCATGCGCTGTTTCCAGGACGCCTTAAACGTCACCGGCTGCTCGTCAAAGAACTCCGCCGGCGCATAACCGATGCGGATGCCGTGAATGGCGCAGAACGTGGTGAACTGGATGTCCTCGGTCAGTGTATGGAACTGCCAGCCGTGCATGCCCTCGATAACACTGGCGGAGATAAGGTAGCCCGAGCCCGAGACGGCGCAGGACGTCTTGCAGATATTACGCGCGTTGTTGAGGAAGCGGGCCTCACGCAAATACCAGGTGGCGTTGGCAGAGGAAATCCACGAACTGCCGAAGTTCTTGGAGTTACGATAGCTCGTGACCACATGGAAGCCCTGGTCAAAGGCATCGTTCATCTTGGACACGTAATCGCGGGCGATGACGTTATCTGCATCGAAGATAAAGTAGCCTTCGAAGGTGTCGGGATACTCGTTAAGGATGCGGTCGAAGCCAAAATCCATGACCCAGCTCTTGCCCTTGCGGGCCAGGTCATTGCGCTCGTAAACAATGGCACCGGCCTCGCGCGCGAGCTGCGCCGTATTATCGGTGCAGGCATCGGCGACCACGAAGACCTCGATGAGCTCGGACGGATAGTCCTGATCCTTGATAGAGCGTACGAGATTGGCGATCACGGCCTCCTCGTTATGCGCCGCAATGAAGAAGGCATAGCGGTGGAGTTTTTTGGCCTTGGGAGGCGCGACCTCGCCACGAAGAGCGCCAATGACAAAGAAGACCACCTGGTACAGAAAGCAGACCGTGAGCAGCGTAACCACAATCTGGTTGAAGATCACGATGGGTGTGTTGGTTTGTAAAAAGGCGAGCATGCAGGCTCCCGAGAACGCGTTACGTAAACAACCGTATATCTTACCGTAGGCTAACCGAGTTCAAGAAACCACCTAATACTGGTTAGGCTTCGAGCAGACCGAGCTGCGGAACGATTTCGTCGCCGGCGGCAGTGCGGCCGAGCGAGCGCGGGGCTAGGTCATCCAGAACGGCGGCGAGATCCCACGGCAGCTCATCGCGGCACTCAATGTGCTCCCCCGTCACGGGATGATCGAACGCCACACGCCAGGAATGGAGGAATTGCCTGGTCAAACCCTGGTCGGCACGCGCATCGCACTTACCGTAGAGCGGATCGCCCACGCAGGCGTGGTTGATATGGCGCATGTGCACGCGAATCTGATGCGTGCGACCCGTAAACAGGTGGCACTCGACGAGCGTATAGCCATCGTCAAAACGCGTGGAATCGAAGCGCTCGAGGACCCTAAAGGTCGTAATGGCCTGGCGCGCGAAAGGATCGTCCGAAACCGCCATCTTGACACGGTCGCGCGTAGAACGGGCAATGCCGGTGTTAATGGTGCCCTCGTCCATGGCAATGTGGCCGTGGACGAGCGTAATGTAGCGGCGGTCGAGCGTGCGCGTGCGGATGAGATTCTGGAGAGCGCGCTGGGTGTCGTCGTCTTTTGCCGCGAGCATAAGGCCCGAGGTGTCACGATCCAGGCGATGCACGATGCCGGGGCGGTCCTCGCCCTGCACGGTGCCCAGATGGTCAATGCCACAGTGATAGACCAAGGCGTTCGCAAGGGTGCCGCTCTCGTGGCCATGGGCGGGATGGCACACCAGACCGCGCTGCTTGGAGAGCACGATGAGGTAGTCGTCCTCGTAGCGGATATCGAGGGGAATGGCCTCGGGAATCACATCGGTGGGATCGTGCGGCTCGGGCAAATCGACCGAAATACGGTCGCCGGAGCGCACGGCATACTTTTTTGACAGGCATGTCTCGCCGTTGACGGCAACGGCACCGCCCTCGATCAGATGCGCGCAGGCAGAGCGCGTAGGGCAGCCGTCATTAGCGCCCAGATAGGCGTCAAGACGCTGGCCAGCGGCATCGTCGGCAACAAGGATATGGATGTCGGCCATTAGCGCTCGCTCCTTTCGCGAATCTTGCGGGCACGCTCCCCACGCTGCTGGGCCTTGCGCTTAGCGCGGGCCTCGTCACGGGCGTTGAGCTCGGCGGTCGCGTCGACCTCACGGGCCGCAGGACTCAAGAACATGTAGCCGATGAGGGCAAGCACCACACCGACCGAAATGCCGACATCGGCCACATTGAAGACGGGGAAGTCGATGAAGGTGGTGGCAATAAAATCGGTCACAAAGCCAAAAGCCAGACGGTCGATCGCATTGCCAATGGCGCCGCCCACGACCATAGCCATGCCCACAACCTCAAAGCGAGCAAGCTGGGGCGCGCGAAGCAAGTACACCGCGATCGCAACGATAACGACAAACGCCAGCACGGCAAACGCGAGGCCATGTCCCTCGCCCATGCTAAAGGCAGCACCGATGTTACGCACAAAAAGGAAGTCGATCACACCGGGGATAACAGTCACATGCAGAGCATCGCCAACGGCACGAACCGCAAGCTTGGTCAGCTGGTCAACAAGCAGCACGGCCAACGCCACGCTACCAGCAACACCCAGGCGCCAACGCAAAGGCGGCGTCATATCCGCACCACGACCCAAATCAATCCCCTACCCTCAAAAACATCGAATTACGTTTAACGCAAATCAATATCTTATATTGACCAGCAACGAAATAGCCGATGATTCGCTACCAACAGCGAAAACCCGCCAGAGCGAGCAAGGTGCCTTGAAGCAAGGCGGCATAGACCTTCTGGTCATGCCGCCGAAGTTGAAAGGCAGATTGCCGCTCTGGCGGGTTTGCAGCGTCGAGCCGTTACGCGGTTTGGTAAAACCGCGTAACTAGAGTGCGTTCGCACACCTCTCGCAGATGTGAGCGTGGCCGTTGTACTCGCCGACGGTGGTGCGGTAGTTCCAGCAACGGTCGCAGCACTCGCCCTCGGCAGCCTCGATGGCAACGGAGAGCTCCTCGCCCTGGGTCAGTTCAACAGCGGAGACGATGTAGAACTCGGCCAGGTCGACGGCCTTGTCGCCGGTCAGCAGCGCATACATCTCGGCGGGAACGACCGCCTTGACGCGGACCTGTTGGCTCTTAGTGAAGGTGCCGGCGGAGCGGGCATCCTCAAGGGCCTTGGTCACGGCGCTACGGAGCTCGAGTGAAGCCTCGAGCACGCCCTCAAACTCATTGGCCTCGTCGACCGTAATGGGCGACTTATACCAATCGAGCAGCGCGGCGTACTTCTGGTGATCGACACAGCCGGCGGGCGCATAGGCCATGGCCTCGTCAACCGTGTAGGACAGGATCGGCTGCAGGTCGCGCATGAGCATCGAGAAGAGCTCGGCAAGCACGGTCTGGGCGCTGCGGCGCTCGAGCGAGCCGGGCTTCTCGCAGTACAGGCGGTCCTTCAGGGCGTCGAGATACACGTTGGAAAGCTCGGTAACAACAAAGTCGTAGAGCTCACGGTAGGCGCGCGGGAACTCGTAGCTGGCGTAAGCATCGTCGACCTCGGCCTGGACCTGGGTCAGACGGGCAACCATGAGCTTGTCGAGCGGCAGCAGGTCGGCAAAGGCGACGCCGTCGGTTTCGGGCTCAAACTGACCCTCGAGCTCGGAGAGCAGGAAGCGCAGCGTGTTGCGGAAACGACGGTAGGCATCGGACGTACGGGCAAGGATCTCGTGGTCGATGGACACGTCGGAGCTGGTATCGACGGAGGCAACCCACAGGCGGATGATGTCGGCGCCCATCTCGTCGCAGACCTTGTTGGGGTCGATGACGTTGCCGAGCGACTTGGACATCTTGCGGCCCTGGCCGTCGAGCGTGAAGCCCTGCGAGACGACCGCCTTGTACGGAGCGTGGCCGTTGGCGCCCACCGAGGTGAGCAGCGAGCTCTGGAACCAACCGCGGTGCTGGTCGGAGCCCTCGAGATACACGTCCGCCGGGTACTCAAGCTCGGGGCGATACTCGCAGACAGCCTTCCAGGAGACGCCGGAGTCCCACCACACGTCGAGGATGTCCTTATCGGCCTTGAGGTGATGGCCGCCGCACTTGGGGCAGACGCAGGCCTCGCCCAGGTAGCTCTCGGGAGCGTCGGTGAACCAGGCGTCGGAGCCCTTCTCGTGGAAGAGCTTGATGACGGCGTCGAGCGTAGCGTCGTTCATGACCTTCTCGCCGCAGTCGGCGCAGGTGTAGCTGGGGATAGGCACGCCCCAGTTGCGCTGACGGCTGATGCACCAGTCAGGACGCTGCTCGACCATGGCGCCAATGCGGTTGGCGGCGTGAGCCGGATACCACTTGACGTTCTCACGGACCTCCTTGCCAGCCTGCTCGCGCAAACCGGTCTTGTCCATCGAGACAAACCACTGGTCGGTAGCACGGAAGAGCACCGGGTGCTTGCAGCGCCAGCAGTGCGGATAACTGTGCGTGATCTTCTTCTCGAGGACCAGGGTGCCGCGCTCGCGCAGGAACTCGATGATGTGCGGGTTGGCCTCATCGGTGTCCATACCGCTGAAGGGGCCACCGGTACCAAACTCCTCGCCGGTGTAGAACTTGCCGTCGTCATCGACCGGCATGCAGATGTCGGTGATGCCCTCCTTGAGGCAGGCGAAGTAGTCATCGACGCCGTGACCGGGCGAGTTGTGGACGATACCGGTACCGTCATCGACACCGACGTAATCGGCCAGCAGCGCCACGCCCTCAACGCTGTCAAAGATCGGCTGCTTGTAGTGGATGTGGTGGAAGGACTCGGCGGGAACCACGTAGGGCTTGCCGTCGACCATGACCGGGGTGTACTCCCAGCCAAACTCCTCACAGCACTTGGGAGCCAGGTCCTCGAGCATGACCTCGGCACGACCCTCGTGCTCAACGGCGACATAGGCGGCGCCGGGCTTAAGGGAAACGGCTTGGTCGGAGGGGATGGTCCACGGGGTGGTCGTCCAGATGATGAAGTCGACCGGGCCGTCGAAGTTCTCGAGGCCGGCGGGCTTGGAGGTCATCTCAAAGCGAACAAAGATGGAGGGACTCGTCTCATCGGAGTACTCGATCTCGGCCTCGGCGAGCGCCGTGTGGCAGTGCTTGCACCAGTGAACCGGCTTGTGGCCGCGATAGATCATGCCCTTATCGAACATGGCCTTGAAGACCTCGATGTCGGCGGCATCATGCTGGTGATAGAGCGTCAGGTAGGGGTTATCCCAGTCGCCGAGCACGCCCAGACGACGGAAACCGGCCTTCTGCAGCTCGATGTTCTCGACGGCGAACTTGTTGCAGAGCTCACGGATCTTGGCCGTGGAAGTCTGGTTGAACTTCTCGGTGCCGAGCTTCTCCTCGACCTTGTGCTCAATCGGCTGACCGTGGCAGTCCCAACCGGGGACATAGGGAACCTCATAGCCCTGCATCATCCAGTAACGGTTGATCATGTCCTTGGAGATCTTGTTCATGGCGTGGCCGATGTGGATCGGGCCGTTGGCGTACGGAGGGCCGTCGTGCAGCACGAACTTCTTGTGACCCTCGTTCTTCTTCAGAACCTGCTCGTAGACCTTGTTGTCCTGCCAGTCCTTGAGTCGCTTGGGCTCGGACTTGGAAAGACCGGCACGCATGGGAAAACCGGTCTTGGGCAGATTCATCGTCTGCTTGTACTCGTTTGCCACGGTACCCCTTTCATGTCGTGGGCGCGCACGCCCTCTGGGCACCAAAAAAGCGCCCGTCCCTACAAGCTGGGACGAAGCGCCACAAACGGGCTGCACGCCCGCAAAAGCTCTTCGCTTAACCACCCAGCTTAGATGCCCTCGCCCGCGTATTCGCGCGCTCGCATCCGTTACTCGGCTGGTCTGTATCGACGACCATCTCGGCGATGTCTACTAAGACGAACCTACGCGGCACGTCCGTTGGGACCGCAGCTCCGGGGTGATTTTCATCGGTCGCATGCACGGGTTCTCAGCGCTCCCCGCTCTCTGTAGCATGCGGACGGCCGACTACTCGTCCCCATCAACGCTTATGCGGAGTATGCTAGCACGTTCCGCACCGGCGAAAAACCCTCAACACTGGTTTTATACGTTCGAAATTTCTTGCGGCCGTGGACCTTCTCTTGGAGCAAAATACCTGTAAGCACTTTATCGAACGAAAGAAGATTGCTATGCGCACGATCGGAATGAGCGACTATACCGTTGGCGAAGACTGCTTTGACGAGCTGCACGGCGCGTTGGCCGAGTACGGAGCAACCAAGGTCGCCATCATTGGTGGTAAACGAGCACTGGCCGCAGCACTTCCCGGTATCGAAGCTGCGCTGGCAGGTACCGACGTCGAGATTCTGGAGACGCGCGTCTACGGCACCAACAGTACGCGCGCAAATATCGCCAAGGTCGTAAACTCCCCTGTCTGCCAGGAAGCCGACGTGCTCATCGCATGCGGCGGCGGCAAGGCGCTCGACACCGTGAAGACCGCTGCCATTGAGCTCAAGAAGATCGTCTTCACCGTCCCGACGATCTGTTCCAACTGCTCCGCCGCGACCGCCATTGCCGTTGTCTACAACGACGACGGCTCGCTCGAGGGCTATTCGTACCCTAACCGACCTGCGCATATCTTTATCAACCCCAAGATCATCGCCGAGGCTCCGGCGGAGTACTTCTGGGCCGGCGTGGGTGATGCCCTGTCCAAGCAGCCCGAGGTCGAGTACGCCACGAGCGCCGGCAACCTGGAACACACGGCAGGCCTTGGCCTAGCACTCGCCCACACCTGCTCCGAGCCGCTGTTTACCTTTGGCGTCCAGGGTCTTGAGGACGTGCGCCAGGACCAGTCGACCGAAGCCGTCAAGCAGATCGCGCTCGACATCGTGGTCAACACGGGCTACGTCTCCAACCTGACCAACCAAAACGATTACTACTACAACTCGAGCGTGGCGCACGCGTTCTACAACGCTTCCTGCAGCATTCCGCGCGAGGGCTCCTACCTGCACGGCGAGGTCGTAAGCCTGGGTGTGCTGGTACTGTTCGCCTATACGGGCGATACCGAGAACCTTGAGCGCTACGCCGCCTTTAACAATCAGATGGGCCTGCCCGTGACGCTTGAGCAGGTCGGGCTTTCCGAGGCTGATATCCCTGCCCTGTGCGAGTACGCGCACGCCACCAACGAATGGAAGCAAGGCAACCCGGAGCCCTTCACCGACGAGAAATTCGCCGCCGCCATCAAGGCCGCCAACGCTTACGGCCACACGCTCTAGGACTGACCCAAAACCACCACAAAGGGGACGGGCACCTTTCTGGTGGTTTTTTATTGCTCCAGCATTCAGTTCGTACTCGAACCCGATTCTTTACGAGAAAGGGTTCGGGTACGTTTTTTGT
>DXMB01000104.1:0-1844 GCA_019414425.1 Collinsella sp. | reverse complement strand
GAGCAGACCCACGAGATTATCGAGGATGTCGCGCACATGAAAAGCGAGCTGGGCATTCTGTATCTGTCGGAGCACAACCGTGAGGTCATCGAGCGCATGCTGGCGGCCAACGAGCTCGTATTCGAGGGGCTTTTCTGCGCCACGCCGCATGTCTTCGTCTGCGCCGACCATCCGCTGGCGGACCACGCCAGCGTGACGCTCGAGGATCTGGAAGACTATCCGTTTTTATCCTACGAGCAGGGCAGTTACAACTCGTTTTACTATTCCGAGGAACTGACCTCGACGTTTGAGCGTCGCAAGAACATTCGAGTGCGCGACCGTGCGACGCTGTTCAACCTTGTCATGGGCCTCAACGGCTACACGGTGTGTTCGGGCGTGATCAGCCATGAGCTCAACGGTCCCGGTATTATCTCCATTCCGCTCGATGTGGACGAATACATGGAGATCGGCATCATCACGCGCAAGAACACGACACTTACGCGCTACGGGCAGGCCTATATCGAAGCGATTCGTCAGCACATCTAGTTTGTTATGTTTGCCGTACGCATGATACTTAGCGGCGCGTATTGGTATAGTCATTCCCTATGGCAAACAGAAAATAACTCATATTTTACGATGGCTATTTGAGCCCTCATACTTTGTCTCGTTAAAGCATCCACGCAAAAAGGAGATCAGTATGACTAATTCCGCCCAGCTCAAAGCGCCGTTTCGTGCCGATATCGTCGGCAGCTTTCTTCGTCCGCAGGCCGTAAAGGACGCACGCGCCGCCTACGCCACGGGCACGCTCGATGCTGTCGGCCTAAAGTCCGTCGAGGATGAGGCCATTCGCGACTTGGTGGCCAAGCAGAAGGCCGCCGGTCTGCAGGTGATCACCGACGGCGAATTCCGCCGCAGCTACTGGCACCTCGATTTTATGTGGGGCCTCAACGGCATTGAGCGCCGTACCTCGCGTTCGGGCTATATGTTCCACGATGAGGAGACCACGGCTGATACCGCGGTGGTGACCGGTCCCATCAGCGGCGAGAATCATCCGTTCGTCGAGCATTTTAAGTTTGTCAAGGCGCTCGAGGGCGAGGGGCAGGTTGCGCGCCAAACCATCCCGGCGCCGATCCAGACGTTCTCGGAGGTCACGCTCGATCGTTGCGATGGTCAGCAGGAGAGCCTGCGCGCCGTCTATGAGACCGACGAGGAGCTTGCCGACGCCATCGCGGCGGCCTATCGCACGGTGATCGCCGACCTCTATGCCGCCGGTTGCCGCAATATTCAGTTTGACGACTGCACCTGGGGCATCTACTGCGACACCGACTTTGTGGCTAAGACCGGCATGAGCCCGGTTGACCTGCAAAAGGTAAGCGAGTTGGGCGTGGCGCTCAACAACGCCGCCATCGAGGGTAAGCCCGACGATCTGGTTATCAACACGCACGTGTGCCGCGGCAACTACCACTCCACCTATGCTTTTGAAGGCGGCTACGACCCTGTTGCTCCGTATCTGTTTGCGCATGAGGACGTTGATGCGTTCTACCTGGAGTTCGACACGCCGCGCGCCGGCGGTTTTGAGCCGCTCAAGTTTGTCGCCCCGGGCAAGAAGGTCGTGCTGGGCTTGGTGACCACCAAGGCGGCAGAGCTCGAGGACGAGGATGCCATCGTCGAGCGTATTCACGAGGCTGCAAAGTATGTTCCGCTCGAGAACCTGTATCTGTCTCCGCAGTGCGGCTTTGCCAGCTGCGAGATTGGCAACAAGCTGACCGAGGACGAGCAATGGGCAAAGATCGCGCTGGTCAAGCGTATTGCCGAGCGCGTTTGGAAATAGCGGTAACGTTTGCAGGTGACGGCGCGTGCGAGAC
>DXMB01000103.1:0-1921 GCA_019414425.1 Collinsella sp. | reverse complement strand
CCTCGATGTCGAATACGATAGCGATGCGTTCCATACTTCCGCGGCTGGCATCTCGAGCGATGCCGAGCGACGCAACGCGTTGCAAGCGATGGGCTTCTCGGTAATCACGGTGACCAATGGTCAGGTTTCTTCGGCGGATTTGCTTGACGATGCCGCATGCGCTATTGCACGGGCTTTAGGAATTCGTTTTCGTCATTCGTGCAAGACCTGGAATAAGAGGCGTTTTGCCTTTAGGCGCAACTTGCGCGCTGCGCGGAAGCTCGTGCCGCATGGTGCGCTCGCATGCAGTGCAGCGATTTTGGGACCTTCTGGCGCAAAATGCCAGAAGGGGGCCTCATTGCATGAGAAATAAGGAAGAAAAGCTCGATTCTGAGCCTCCATGGCCGGCTGCTTAGGGTCTGTAAGATTGTCTGTGTAAGTCCCCTCAAGGGGCAACGTCTCCGGAGGCGATCGTCGCCGGCGCAGGGCGCCGGCCATGCTACGATGGCCGCGGCATGGCCCGCGGCAGATTGGAGACGACCGTGACCAGGAGGAAGAAGGGCGACCCCGCCGCCGAGCGCGTGGCGGCCGCCATCATGGAGGAGTTCTCGCCGAAGACCGCCGAGGAGGCGCAGGAGGCCCTGCGCTCGGTGTTCGGGCCGATGATCGAGACGATGCTCAAGGCCGAGCTCGAGGCCCACCTGGGCTACCCGGACAACGACAAGGGCCCCAAGGACGGGCCGAACAGGCGCAACGGCTACACGCGCAAGGTGGTGCGCACGAGCGCCGGCGAGGTCCCCATCGACGTGCCCCGCGACCGCGACGCCACCTTCGAGCCCGCGGTGGTGCCCAAGGGCGAGCGCGACCTGACCGGCATAGAGTCGCGCGTGATGTCGATGTACGCGCGGGGCATGTCGCAGCGCGACATAGCCGCCACGGTGCGCGAGATATACGGCTTCTCGATGAGCGCCGAGACGGTCTCGGCCATCACCGACAGGGTGTGGGAGGAGCTCGAGCGGTGGCGCTCGCGCCCGCTGGAGCCCGTGTACGCGTTCATGTTCGTCGACTGCCTCTACGTGCCGGTGAGGCGCGGGCGCGGCGCGCGCAGCATGGCGGTCTACGCGATAGTCGCCTACGACCTGGCCGGGCGCAAGGACGTGCTCGGGCTGTGGATGCAGGAGACCGAGGGCGCGCACCACTGGATGGGCGTGTTCGACGAGCTGCGCCAGCGCGGCGTCGAGGACGTGCTGTTCGTGAGCATGGACGGCGTGTCGGGGCTGGCCGACGGCCTGCGCGCGATATTCCCGGACGCGGTGGCGCAGCGCTGCCTGGTGCATCTGGTGCGCAACTCCTGCAAGTACGTCCCGTCCAAGGACATGCAGGCGTTCTGCCGCGACGCCCGGGCCTTCTACGGCGCGCCGTCGCTTTCCGCGTGCCGGGCGGCGTTCGCCGACTTCTCCGAGGCGTGGGCGCGCTACCCGGGCGCGGTGGCGACGTGGGAGCGCTCGATGGCCGAGGTCGAGCGGCTGTTCTCCTACGGCCCCGACGTCAGGAGGGTCATGTACACCACCAACGCCGTCGAGAGCGTGAACGCCAGCTTCCGCAAGGTCGTCAGGCGGGGGTGCTTCCCCGACGAGGACGCCGTGATGAAGCTGCTCTACCTGCGGGTGAAGGAGCTGTATTCGAGGTGGGGCGAGGGATGCCACCAGCCGGGCTGGGCCCGGGTGCGCAACCAGCTGCTGTGCGACGAGGGCATCAGGGCGAGGATAGAGAGGTTCCTGTGAAAAGACTTACACAGACTTCTTGACAAGCCCTTTCTCCCAACGTTCGGAGCCGCTCTCGCCGCCTCCCTCATTGCGGAATTTTGAAAAACCCGCAAAAGTATCTTTTCCCAGATTAGACAGCTACTATTGAAGACGGCATGAAACATGGGGATTTTGGG
>DXMB01000102.1:0-2380 GCA_019414425.1 Collinsella sp. | reverse complement strand
GGGCTGCACCCCGACAAGCGCCTCGCGAACTCGACCCTGCGCCTAATCCAAGCGAGATTCCAGACTCGACAGGCCATTGAGAGTCAGGTCGTTGGCGACCTCCGAGACGCGCTCGATAGGAACCGAGCCGTCAGACAGCGCCCATGTGCGATAGATTCCGATAATACCCGACAGCAAAAACGCCAGATAGTAGTCGAACATCTCGTCCTTGAGACCGTGGGGCAGCAGATCGCGCTCGGCAATCTCGTGCTCGAGCGGCGCACGAAGACGAGCCATAAAATCATCGAGCGGAATGTTCTCGATCAGCTGACGATTGAGCACCAGGTTGTTGCACAGCGCCTCGTTAACGGTTTTAAAGAAGGTCGCCGCCGCGCCCAGGGCGCGCTCGTTGGTGTCACCGTCCATGGAAGCAAGCGTTTTCTCGACCGAGTCGACAATCATCTCCACCACATCGACGGCAATGGCATCGAGCAAGCCATCAACCGTACCAAAGTGCACGTAGAAGGTTTTACGGTCGACATTGGCCTCGCGCGCGATGGCACTCACCGTAATGTCTGCCAGCGGCTTTTCCATGAGCAAGCGCTCAAAAGCGGAAAGGATGGCATTGCGGCTGCGAACGATACGGCGATCAATACGCGGTTTACTGGTGGCCATGGGTGTGTCCCTTCGATATGCGAGCATTCATCAACAGATGAGAGATAATCTACGTAAGAGGATTATCCCCCATACAGCTCAAATATGCCCCGCATCATGAAGAACGCACGACTGCCCTACCGCGACTTAGGGTGCTTCTTCTTATTGAGCGCCGACGGAGATACGCGGATACCGTCGCCCGTCTGGCGCACATAGGCTTTATGAGCCGGCTTAGCGGTCCCAGAAGCCTTCTGAGCGTGCTTCCTGGGATCAACGGTAACAGTATTCGTGGGGTGCGGCTTAGTGGGCGCAGAGGGCGTCTGAGGCTCGCGGCCGAGCTTGCGCATCACGCGATCCCAGCGCGCATGGATGCTCTCGTTGTGGGCGCTCTTAAGGCCCAGCAGGGGCGCGGCCAAAATCGTCGGCGCGATAAACGCAATGAGGCGCCACAGCAGATAACCGGCGGTCGACGCCGATCCAAAGAAATGACCCAGGAACAGTGCGAAGCCGCCCTCGGCGCCGCCGGTGCCGCCGGGCAGGGGAACAGCAGAGCTCAGGAGCTGAACAAAGGCACTCGCGGCCATGACCGAGAAAAAGTCGACTTCGTGGTGGCCAAAGGCAAGCATCAGAAAATACGGCACGAGGTAGAAAAACGCGAGCTGCAACATGGTGATGACCACCGTGAGCAGCATGGACGAAAAGTGGCCGGCCGAAAGCTTGAACTTCTCGGAGAACGAGTAGATTTCGCCGTCGACAAACGTACGCCAGCCCTCGATCTTAGTGGCCGAGACGCCCATTCGCTCGAGCCAATTGATGATGCAGTGTGCGACGCGCGTGACGGTCTTGGGCATGAGCGCGACGGCAAAGATGCCAAGCAGAATGCAGCAGTGACCGCCAAAGCTAAAGACGCACAGCAGCGTCATGTCGCCATAGCGCTCGGCGAAAAACGGCATGCGGGCAAGCAGCAGAATGGCGCCCCAGGCAACAAGGCCAAACTGATACACGATAAAGCGCGTGAACTGCGTGGCACCGGCCTCGCCGACATTTTGGCCGGCCTTGGTCAGGCGGTAGATCTGGGCAGGCGTAGAGCCCATCATCATGGGCGTCAGGTTGCCAAAGAAGATGCCGCTCGCCTCGACCGAGATCAGGTCGCGAATGCCGACGGGCGAATTGGGATCGAGCCAGACGGCGATCGCATAGGCGACGATGCCAAAGAACAGATACAGGAACATGCAAAAGCATGCGGCAACGAGCCACGGCGCTTGAACGCTCGACATGGCAGCCCAGAACTGTCCCATCTGACCGGTCGCAATCAGATAAACGATATAGCCAACCAGCACGACGCCGATAAAAATGGCACCGCGACGTGCACCCTTGTTGTCATCGCCACCCGAGGCCTCAACCTCGACCTGGGGCTTAGATGTATGCTGAGAGGACTCCTTCATGAGGCTCCTTCTGACCGTCCAAATATCTTGCATATTGTACCCGCAAGGGCCACAAGCAGAACGTAAAGCTATGGGCCAAATGGGAATTGCAGATGGTTTGCTCGGAAAAAAACCCGGGCTTCCGTGGGAAGTCCGGGTCTCAAATTCAAGGTAGCCCGTACCAGATTCGAACTGGTGATCTCCGCCTTGAGAGGGCGGCGTCCTAAACCGCTAGACGAACGGGCCATAAGCCTCAGCAGAAAAGAAGTGGTAGCCCGTACCAGATTCGAACTGGTGATCTCCGCCTTGAGAGGGCGGCGTCC
>DXMB01000101.1:0-3119 GCA_019414425.1 Collinsella sp. | reverse complement strand
GTTGCGAGGCGTGCAAAACGTCTTGGATGTGTTCGATTCACATACGTTCCCGCCAACGCATCCTGCCAACCGCCACAAAGGTGCCTGTCCTCTTTGTGGTGGTATGGACCACGTGGACGAAACAGCTTCGAAACACGCGATTTGTACGTCGGGTGCTCAAAAACGCTTCTACCTGCATCGTAATCAAAACGAAACATCTGCTCGTCTGCTTATGCGAAACTTTCCCGCAACAGTGCGATATTATCCATACACGATAAAGTTCGCGGCGCACAGGGTGCCGCGACCGACACTTTTCGTTTCCCGTCATTGGAGGAAGCATGAGCTACACGCAGAAAGTTCTCGACGAGCTCAAGGCCCGCTATCCCGAGCAGCCTGAGTTCATCCAGGCCGCGACCGAGATCCTCGGCACTATCCAGCCGGCGCTCGACGCCCATCCCGAGTACGAGGAGGCCGCCCTGCTGGAGCGCCTCGTCGAGCCCGAGCGCATCGTTATGTTCCGTGTCCCCTGGGTCGACGACCAAGGCAAGGTCCAGGTCAACCGCGGCTACCGCGTCGAGTTCAACTCTGCTATTGGACCCTACAAGGGCGGCCTGCGCTTTAACCCGACGGTCACCCTGGGCATGCTCAAGTTCCTGGGCCTGGAGCAGATCCTCAAGAACAGCCTGACCACCCTTCCCATGGGCGGCGGCAAGGGCGGCTCCGACTTTGACCCCAAGGGCAAGTCCAACAACGAGATCATGCACTTCTGCCAGTCCTTCATGACCGAGCTCTTTCGCCACATTGGCCCCAACACCGACGTTCCCGCCGGCGACCTGGGCGTTGGCGGCCGCGAGGTTGCCTACATGTTCGGTCAGTACAAGCGCCTGACCAACGAGTGGACCGGCGTCCTCACCGGCAAGGGTCTCTCCTTTGGCGGCTCGCTTGCCCGTACCGAGGCCACCGGCTACGGTCTGGTCTACTTTGTGGACGAGTACCTCAAGAGCCGCGGCGAGTCCTTCGAGGGCAAGAACGTCATCGTTCACGGCTCCGGTAACGTCGCTATCTACGCGGTCCAGAAGGTCGCCCAGCTCGGCGGCAAGGTCTTGGCTTGCTCCGACACCCACGGCTGGGTCGAGGATCCCGACGGCATCGACTACACCGTGCTCGAGCATGTCTACAACAAGAAGCGCTCCGGCCACGACAAGGGCGTCACGCTCGCTATGTACGTTGACGAGAAGCCCAATGCCACGTGGCACGAGGGCGACGGCCGCGGCGTGTGGCAGCTTCCCTGCGACATCGCGCTGCCCTGCGCTCGCGAGAACACGCTGCTGCTCGAGGACGCCCAGGCGCTCGTCGCCAACGGCTGCAAGGTGGTCGGCGAGGGCGCGAACATGCCCACGACCATCGAGGCCACGACCTACTTCCAGGAGAACGGCGTCGCCTTTATGCCCGGTAAGGCTGCCAACGCCGGCGGCGTGCTCGTGTCCGGCCTGGAGATGAGCCAGAACGCCGAGCACCTGTCCTGGACCTTCGAGGAGGTCGACGGCAAGCTCGAGCAGCTCATGCGCGGCATGTTCCACAACGTGGACGACACCGCCAAGGAGTACGGCGAGGAGGGCAACTTCGTCATGGGCGCCAACATCGCCGGCTTCCTGAAGGTCGCCGACGCCATGCTCGCCCAGGGCGTCTGCTAAATCTTCGCTCGATATAGCATCGCAGAAGGCTCCCAGTCATCTTGGCTGGGAGCCTTTTTTGATCCGCATGCGACGGAGGAAAACGGTTCATTTTGTCCCGACACGAGCTATGCCCCCTCGTTTGGTACACTTAAAGGTACTGGACAAGTGAAGAGATGGGGGAGAACGTGCTCAAGTTCGGTACCTACGTCCGTGTTGGAAACGCGGCCGAAGCCTATGAGCTCTTACAGAAGAACCGCAACAACAAGATTGTGGGCGGCGGCATCTGGATGCGTCTGGGTTCGCGTCGTGTGGCGACGGCGATTGACCTTTCGGCCTGCGGACTCGATCAGATCGAGGAGACCGAGACCGAGTTTCGCATCGGTGCCATGTGTACCCTGCGCCAGCTCGAGCGCCATGCCGAGCTCAACGCGCTTGTCAACAATGTCTTTGAGTTCGCCGTCCACGACATCGTGGGCGTGCAGCTGCGCAATACCGCCACGGTGGGCGGCAGCATCTACGGCCGCTTTGGCTTCTCGGACGTTCTCTCGGCGTTCCTGGCGCTCGATTCGTATGTTGAGCTGACGGGCGCCGGCCGCGTGCCGCTCGCCGAGTTCGTGCGGATGGGTTACGTGCGCGACGTGATCGAGCATGTCGTGGTCGTCAAGCACGATTACCGCGCGAGCTATGAGGCCGTGCGCAAGGCTGCGACCGACTTCCCCTCGCTCAACGTCACCGCCGCCTGGTGGGACAACACCTGGCACGTCACCGTGGGCGCCCGCCCGCTGCGCGCGACCCTGCTGCAGGGCGAGGCATGTGGCCTCACCAGCGAGCAGCCTTCCGAGGACGAGCTGCGCGCCCTGGCCGTGTCCGTACGCGCGTTGAGCTACGGCACCAACCTGTGGGGCTCGGCCGACTACCGCCGCCGCATCTCGGCCCCGCTCGCCATCCAGGCCGTGCGCCGTGCCGCCGGCATCGAGCTTTCTGCCGCGCTTGCCCGCGAGCTCGAGACCGTGCAGGTCCCCAAGTTTGCCACGGACGAGTATTCCTGCCGCCGCGTGCCCGGCGTCGATTCTAGCGAGGTGCGCTAATGGCTGCCAAACTCATCGATCTTTCCTTTACGCTCAACGGCCGTAAGGTCAAGGTTCAGATTGCCCCCGACACCATGCTCTTTGCACTGTTGCGCGAGCAGGGCTGTGCGTCGGTGCGCTGCGCCTGCGAGACCACCAACTGCGGCCTGTGCACGGTGTGGCTCGACGGCGACCCGGTGCTGAGCTGCTCGGTTCCCGCCGCGCGCATCGAGGGCCGCTCCATCACCACGCTCGAGGGCCTCAAAGCCGAGTCCGAGGCGCTCGCCCGTGCGATGGCTGCCGAAGGTGCCGAGCAGTGCGGTTTTTGCGCCCCCGGCCTCATCATGAACGTGCTGGCGCTCGCCCGCGCCGCCAAGGAGGACCCGAGCCTCGTCGC
>DXMB01000100.1:0-3463 GCA_019414425.1 Collinsella sp. | reverse complement strand
TCATCGCCTCGGCGTTCCCCGTCATCCTGCTGTATGCGATGTACGTGCTCACCGCAGGCGCCGCCATCTCGTTTGAGACACTTGCCGTTCCGATCGGTCTCTTTGCCGCCTTCGCCGCGGCGCATATCGCCGTGCGCATTCTGGCACCCGGCGCCGACCCGGCCATCCTGCCCATCGTCTTTGTTCTTTCGGGCATTGGCATCACGTTTGTGACGCGCTTGGCGCCCACGCTCGCCATCTCGCAGCTCGTCATCCTGTTTATCTCGGTGGCGTTGATGGTGGGGACGCTTGCGCTGGTCAAAAACCTCGACGTGGTCATGCGCTACAAGTACACCTTTGGCATCATCGGCATCATCTTGCTGATGCTGCCCATCTTTATCGGCACCACGATCTCGGGCTCTAAACTGTGGATTCGCATCGCCGGCTTTACCATTCAGCCCGGCGAGTTCGCCAAGGTCTTTATCGTGCTGTTCCTAGCCGGTTACCTGGCCGAGAACCGCGAACTGCTCTCTATCTCCAACCGCAAGATCTTGGGTCTTAAGATTCCGCGTCTGCGCCTGCTGCTGCCGCTGTTCGCAGTCTGGGGCGTATGCCTGCTCGTCGTTGTCTTCGAACGTGACCTGGGCTCGGCCTTGCTGTTCTACACCATCTTCTTGCTGATGCTCTACGTTGCCACGGGTCGCTTCTCGTATGTCATCATCGGCCTTGTGCTCTTGGCCGTGGGGGCCGTGGGCGCTTACAAGTTCCTGTCGCACGTCCAGGTTCGTTTCCAGATCTGGGCCGATCCCTTTAAGGATGCACAGGGCCAGGGCTACCAGATTGTCCAGTCCCTCTTCTCGCTGGCCGACGGCGGCCTTGTTGGCGTCGGCATTGGCAACGGCATGGCCAACAACATCCCCGTCGTCGAGTCCGACTTTATCTTCTCGGCTATCGGCGAGGAGATGGGCCTTTTGGGCGGTGGCGCCGTTCTTATCCTGTTTATGCTCTTTGCCGTACGTGGCCTGACCACGGCAGCCCGTGCCAAGTCCGACCTTGCCGCCTTTAGCGCCACCGGTCTTACGGCCGCTATCAGCTTCCAAGCGTTCTTGATCGTTGGCGGCGTTACCCGCCTGATCCCGCTGACCGGCGTCACCCTGCCCTTTATGAGCCAGGGTGGCTCCTCGCTGCTGGCAAGCTTTATCATCGTCGCGCTGCTGCTGCGCGCCGGTGACGAGGCAACCGGTCGCGAGGCCGAGCTCACCGGCACCGGCACCATGGCCGCCATCACCGACGACCAGGTCGCCTCGGCGTCCTCCCCGGCCGGCACGCGCTTCGCCACTTCGTCTTCGTATGCCCGCGGCAGCCACTCCGCCGGCTCGCGCATGCGTCGTCGCCTGCTCGACACGCCCGAATCCGGTGTGCTCGGCCGCGTGGCGCTCGCCAATCGACTGACCCGCGCCGTGCTCGCCTTTACGGCACTATTCGCCATCCTTATCGGCAACCTCACCTATGTCCAGGTCATCAAGGCCAAGGACTATCAGGACATGCCGACCAACAACCACACCATCGCCCGCTCCAAGTACATCCAGCGCGGCTCCATCATCACGTCCGACGGCGTGACGCTGGCCGAGTCGCTGCAACAGGAAGACGGCACCTACGCCCGCTCCTACCCCAACGGAAACATGGCCGCTCACGTGGTGGGCTATGTAAGCCAGCAGTACGGCACCGCTGGTGTCGAGAGCGTCATGAACGAAACGCTCACCGGCTCCAAGGATTACTCCAGCTGGGACAACGCCCTCGCGTCGCTCGCGGGCCAAAACCAACCGGGCAACACCGCCAAGCTCACCATCGACTCGCGCATCCAGACGGCTGCCGAGCAGGCACTCAAGGGCTTTAAGGGTGCCGTGGTGGTTATGGATCCGCGCACCGGCGCGGTCCTCGCATGCGCAAGCTCGCCCACCTATGACAACACCAACATCGATGCCCTGATGCAGTCGGGCGGTGGCGAGGACGGCTCCATGTACGACCGCGCCATGGACGCTCTCTATACCCCGGGCTCGACCTTTAAGGTCGTCACACTCTCCGCGGCGCTCGAAACCGGCACCGCCAGCCTTACCAGCACGTACCAGGCGCCCGGCTCCATGGATATCGGCAACGCGCCGGTCACCAATTACGCCAACGAGAGCTACGGTACCATCAGCCTGCAACAGGCCTTTGCCGTGTCGTCCAACGTCGTCTTTGGCCAGGTGGCCAACGAGATCGGCGCCAGCTCGCTCGTCCAGTTTGCCAACGCCTTTGGTTACGGCCAAAAGCTCGGTCAGGACCTGACCACCGCGGCCTCCATCATGGCCGACCCCTCGCTCATGACCGAGTGGGAGACCGCCTGGGCAGGCGCCGGCCAGCCTGTCGGCATGGACCACACGCCAGGTCCGCAGACCACCGTCATGCAAAACTGCGTGATAGCAGCGGCCATCGCCAACAGCGGCGTGGTCATGGACCCGTTCTTCGTGGCCCAGGTGCTCGCCCCCGACGGAACCGTGGTCAAGACCACGCAATCCCGCTCGCTCGGCCAGGCCGTCAGCGCCACCACGGCCGATCAGGTCAAGCAGGCCATGCTCGCGGTTGTCCAGTCCGGCACCGGCACCGATGCCCAGATTCCGGGCGTCAAGGTCGCCGGCAAGACTGGATCGGCCGAGACCGGCGGCACCAACGTCAACTCGATGTTCGTCGGCTTCGCACCTTACGATTCACCCACGGTCGCCATCTCGGTGGCCTTGGAGGATTACGACAAACACGACGTCGAGGCAGCCAAGATCGCCGGCATCGTCCTGACCGCGGCACTTGCCGCCCAAGGAGCGTGATGCCTGTGATCGAAGCGGATACTTGGGGCGCGCCACGGCCGATGAGCTAGCGGCAAGGCGCCACGCGGTCCCAGCGACCATAGATTTGGTACTACACACATCGTTGAGCGAATAAGTTAGTTAGGAGCAGGAATGGAACAGAGGGTCCTCGGGGGAAGATACCTCCTCAAGGATAAGGTGGGAACGGGCGGCATGGCGACCGTCTTCCGTGCGCAAGATCAGGTCCTCGACCGCACGGTTGCCGTCAAGATCATGCTGCCGCAGTATGCCGGCGACGCCACCTTCGCCGCCCGCTTTAAGCAGGAGGCCCAGGCAGCAGCAGGTCTCTCCTCCCCCTATATCGTGGGCGTCTACGATTGGGGCAAGGATGGCGATACCTACTACATCGTCATGGAGTACCTGCGCGGTACCGACCTTAAGAGCGGCATCAAGAGCCACGGCGCCCTCGATCCAAAGAAGGTCGCGCAGATCGGCTCGCAGATCAGCTCCGCGCTTTCGGTCGCCCACAAGCACGAGATCATCCACCGCGACATTAAGCCGCAAAACATCATGGTGCTGCCCGACGGCAACATCAAGGTCATGGACTTTGGCATCGCGCGCGCAAAGAACAGCCACCTCACGCA
>DXMB01000010.1:19367-39160 GCA_019414425.1 Collinsella sp. | reverse complement strand
GCAATCGCAAGAAGATGACGGGGCGGAATGTCAATCCTGGTCTAACAGAGCCAAAACTATTCGTTTTGGCGATGCCAAGCCGCAACCCATTGATCACAAACCAGTTGGTTGGTCAATCGAGAAAGCAGCTCCCCATAGAAGGTTTACCTACCTCCCGCGCAGGGCCTTGAGCTTGGCCAGGGCATCGGGGCTCAGGCGGCTGCCCAGAGTCATCTTGATCTGCGGAGCTTCCTCGGCCTCGTGAACGTCGTTATCGATCTGTTTGATCTCGTCCACCAGCATGCGGCTCGAGATACGCGTGACACCCTTGCCCATGACGACGGCTTGAATTGTGCCGTCACTCGATACCACGGAGCACGCGCGGCCCTCCTCACGTGCCTCGATGCAGAGCTTCTGCACCACGGTGTCGGCAGAGACGCCCGTCGGCGAGAACTCGATACGCACGCCGCGGGCCGGCAGGTTGGGGCGCTCGCTGGAGATATTGCCCGCACCGTCGAACACGATTACGGCCTCGTAGCGGCCCTGGGCAAAGGCGGCGACGTCGTTGATGAGCGCCGTGCGCGCCATATCGTGGACGTCGCTGGAATACGGATCGTCGGAATGGTCGTATACGAGCTTTTCGTAGCGCGGCGTGCAGTGGATCACGTTGTAACCGTCGACCACCAGCAGCTCGGGCTTATTGGAGTGCACCGTCGAGACCGGATCGGCGATGGCCTGTGCAAACGCATTGCCGCCCACGCCATAGGTCGCGGCCGAAACAATCGGCTTGGCCGAGCCCTCGCCAAAGCGCTTGGCCTTGGACTTGGCACGGTTCTTTTTGGACATGCGCTACTCCTCCCCCATGAGCTCGCCGGCGTTGCGGCGCAGCCACTCAAAGCACAGCGCCGTGGTCGCCTGGGCAACATTGAGGCTCTCGGTCATGCCGCGCTGGGGAAGCTTGGTCAAAAAGTCGCATTTCTCGAGCACCAGGCGCGAGATGCCGTCGCCCTCGGACCCCATGACGAGCGCCACGCGACCCTCGAAGGGAGCATCCCAGCAACTGCCTTCGGCGTGCTCAGAGGCACCGCCCACCCAAAAGCCAGCGGCCTTGAGGTCATCGAGTGCACGGGCGATATTGGGAACCTGCGCGATAGGCAGATGCATGACGGCGCCGGCTGAGGTCTTGTAGCTGCCCACGGTCACGCCGGCGGCACGCTTGTTGGCGACGACGACGCCCGCGGCGCCCACGACCTCGGCGGAGCGTACGATGGCGCCAAAGTTACCGTCGTCAGTCACATGGTCGAGCACGATGACGAGCGCCGGACCGTCACCCGCGCGGTCGAGGATATCGACGACATCGGCATAGGGGAAGTTTCCAACCTCGAGCGCAATGCCCTGGTGAGCGCCATGGCTCGACAGTGCATCGAGCTGCGCGCGCGGCACATACTTAATGCGGACGCCCGCGGCGTTGAGGTCGTCGACCAGACGAGACAGGGCGGCATCGCGCTCCCCGCCCTCGGCGATGAGCGCGCACTTGACGGGAAAGCCGGTACGCAGCGCCTCGGCGGCAGCACGACGACCTTCGATAAACTCGCCCTTGGGAGCCTGGACAGCGTCGCGGTTGCGATCGCGCTGCGGACGTGCGGCCTGGGTGCGATCGCGCTGGCCCTTGGGAGCGGCAGCGCGATCATTGCGGCGAATCGGACGAGAGCCAGAAGCAGCCTGCTTGCCGCCACGAGACGCACGCTTGCGATTGTCGGCCATAAAGCGACCTCCTTAAAAAAGATTATCAAACGAAACAAAAGAATCGACCGCCCATGAATATTAATTCGGGCGGTCGGTACGGGTTTTCCAAGTGCCCGAGATTGCCGTGAAAGAGGAGCGACGCGTACTTGAGTACGCGAGCGACGGTTTGAACGGCAAGGTCGGGTGCTTGGGAAACCCGCAGGGATTAGAGAGTCTTGATACGGGTGCCCGCGGCAGTATCCTCAATGGTGAGGCCCAGGTCCTTGAGCTGGTCGCGGATGGCGTCGGCCAGATCCCAGTTCTTGGCGGCGCGGGCCTCGGCGCGGGCCTCGAGAATCTTGGCAGCGGCCTCGTCCACGTCGTCGCCCGTGTAGGCAACCAGGCCGGCGGCTACGCCCAGCAGGCCCAGCGGCAACTCGACCTTTGGCTCGGGGAGCTCAACGCCAAACGTATCGAGCAGCTCGATCAGCGTATCGGCGGCGGCAAGCGCGGCGGCCTTGTCGGCAGCGTCGCCCGCCTGCTCCAGGTACTGGTTGCACTCGGTCACAAAGCCAAAGACGGCACCCATGGCACCGGCGGTGTTAAAGTCGTCGTCCATGCACTCCTTATAGGTGGCACGGGTCTCGGCGGCCTTGGCGGCAAACGCCTCGGATGCTGCCTCATCGGCATCGGCCGTCGCATGGTTCGCGGCCCAGCGCAGGTTCTCGACCGTACCGGCGATACGCGTGAGCGAGTTCTCGGCACCCTCCAAGCGCTCCCAAGAAAAGTCGAGCGGCGAGCGATAGCTCGTCTGCAGCATCAGCAGGCGCAGGGCGGCAGCGGAGTGCTGCTCGAGGACCTCGGCCAGCGTAAAGAAGTTGCCGAGCGACTTGGACATTTTCTCGCCGTCTACCAGCAGCATGCCCGTGTGCATCCAGGTGTTGGAGAAGCCCTGGTGCCAGGCGCAGGTGGCCTGGGCGCACTCGTTCTCGTGATGCGGGAAGGCAAGGTCGGAGCCGCCGCCGTGGATGTCGATCGGGGTGCCCAGGTAGCGATGCACCATGGCGGCGCACTCGGTGTGCCAACCGGGACGGCCCTCGCCCCAGGGGCTCGGCCAGCTGGGCTCGCCGGGCTTGGCAGCCTTCCACAGGGCAAAGTCGAGCGGGTCGTTCTTGTCCTCGTTCTCCTCGATGCGCGCGCCAACCATAAGGTCGTCGATGTTGCGGCCCGAGACCTGACCATAGTTGGAATCGCTGCGCACGGCAAAGTACACGTCGCCGTTATCGGCGGCGTAGGCGTGGCCCTGCTCGATGAGCGTCTTGATCATGGCGATCATGGGGCCGATCTCTTTGGTGGCGCGGGGGCGCACATCGGGATCGAGCACGTTGGCGGCACGCATGACGCCGATGAACTTGTCGGAGAACTCCGTCGCGACCTCGGCAGCCGTACGGCCCTGCTCGTTGGCGCGCTTGATGATCTTGTCGTCGACATCGGTGAGGTTCTGGGCGAACGTGACCTCGTAGCCGCTCGCGATGAGCCAGCGACGAATCACGTCAAAGCTGATGAACGTGCGGGCATTGCCGATGTGGATGTTGTCGTAGACCGTGGGGCCGCACACGTACATGCGGACCTTGCCGGACTCGATGGGCTGGAACTCTTCCTTTTTATGGGTAGCGCTGTTGTAGATACGCATTCGTTACTCCTTAACGGTTTTCTGTAGCAGGCAGACGGCCCAGGCGCCGATTCCCTCGCCCTGGCCTTCCCAACCGAGCTTTTCGGTCGTAGTGGCGGCGACGCCCACGTTTTCGACGTCGACGCCCAGGGCATGGGCAAGGTTGGCGCGCATGGCATCGCGGTGCGGGGTGATCTTGGGTTGCTGGCAGGCAATGGTGCAATCGGCATCGACAAACTCAAAGCCCAGCTCGCGCGCATAGTCCACCACGCGAGCGAGCAGCACCATCGAATCGGCACCCTCGTAGGCGGGATCGGTGTCGGGGAATAGCTTGCCGATGTCTCCCCCGCGGCAGGCGCCCAGAATGGCGTCGGCCAAGGCATGCGCGAGCACATCGGCATCCGAGTGGCCCAGCAGGCCGCGCTCGTAGGGAATGTCAACACCGCCGATGATACATCGACGCCCCTCCACCAAACGGTGGACGTCGTAGCCGTGGCCAATGCGCAGGTTACTGAACATGGGGAAGGTCCTCTCCCTTGGCCATGCGGCCAAGCAGAATCGCGGTTACGGGACGCAGGTCCTCGGGCACCGTCACCTTAAGGTTATCGCGCGGGCTCTGGACACAGCGGACGCGCCCGCCCATGCGCTCGACCAGCGAAGAATCGTCGGTCCCGATAAAGCCCTCGGCGATAGCTGCGGTGTGGGCGCGCTTCATGGCGTCGACGCTAAAGATCTGCGGTGTCTGCGCGGCCCAGTAGAGCTCACGCGGCGGCGTCTCGACGATATTATCGCCGTCGACGATCTTAAGCGTGTCGATCGCGGGCTGGCCGCACACGACACCGTCGAGGGCACGGTCACTCACGAGCACGTCGATAGCGTGGTCGATGGCCTCGGTCGTAATGAGCGGACGAGCGCCATCGTGAATGGCGACGTATTCAAAGCCCGCCGGCACCGCGTGCACGCCTGCGCGGGTGGAATCTTGGCGGGTCGCGCCGGCATCGGCAAAGCTGATGGGCGTGTCATAGTCAAACGGGTCGATGGCCAGGCGGCGCATCTCGGCACGACGCTCGGCAGGACACACCACCACGATGTGGCCGACCTTGTCGCTACGATCGAACGCACGGATGGACCAGCTCATGAGCGGACGGCCCGCCACGTTAACGAGCTGCTTGCCGCCGGGATTTCCAAAGCGCTGGCCGCTGCCGCCGGCAACGACCACGGCGCATACGGGCGCCATTATGCGTTCCCCTGTTTGGTGCCCTTCATGCGGTACAGCGAGTCCGCAAGAATGGCAGGGTTGTTGACGCCAAAGTCGCCCAGGCGCTCCGGATCCTCGCTGATGTCGTCCATGAGCTCCTGCAACGAGCCGTACTCGTCGACGATCTTCTCGGCCACGCCGTCGCGCACGACGGACACGCGCGAAAGCGTGCGCAGGCCCAGTGGCGTCATGACGGAGTCCTCGTCCAGGTCGTCGTAACCCAGAACCGCCGCCACATGCTGTGGGTCGGACAGGTCCTTAGGTGTCATACGGCTTAGGTTGGCGCGAATCTTCTCGGCATTAGCCTCGGAAGAATCACTTGCGTAGTCGCGGATCATCAGGTCATACTCGGTATCCATGCTGGAGCCCGCGAGCTGCTCGAGCTGCATCTGCACGAGCTTGCCCTGGTTGCCCAACTTGACGATGCAATCCTTAAGCTCGGTCTTTGCCTGCTGCATGATCTCGAAGCTCGAGAAAATACCGGTAATGTCGGCGAGCGTAACGTAGTCGTCGAGCTCGAGGGCCGTCAGGCGCAGCAAGGAGCGGTCGAGCGACTGACGGGTAGTCTGGAGCGTGGCGACGAGCTGGTTGACCGAGCTCATGATGGTGGTGACGGGCTGGATCTCGTAGCTCTTGCCGTGAACGTACACGTTGACGACGGCACGACGGGCCGAGACCGAGATCACAATGGCATCGGTGAGCACCGACATGCGAGCGGCGGTGCGATGACGCATGCCCGTCTCGCTCGTGGCAAGCGAGGGATCGGGATTGAGATGGAAGTTGGCGCGCAGGATCTGGGTGAGGTCGCCGTCGATGACGATGGCGCCGTCCATCTTGGAGAGCTCGAACAGACGGTTCGAGGTGAACGAAATGTTGAGCGGGAAGCCGTCGTTACCGGCAGCGAGCACGTTTTCGGTGTCGCCAACGCAGATAAGGGCGCCCAGGTGACCGGCGATGATCATGTCGAGGGCAGTGCGGATCGGCTGACCAGGTGCCGTCAGGCGGATGGCCTGTTCCATACGCTTTTGCAGCTCGTTCTTATCCAAGGCATCGCTCCCATCGTATACGCTCCATAAACGCTAAATAGTTTCTCACGGTTTGTCCCCGCGGCGCTCGCGAAATCCGATGCTTACAGAATGAGCGAACACCGCTAAGATAGCTAATTTGGGACGGGCTCTTTTGACTACCCAATCAACCATGTGCCAAGGTTAGTCTTTTTGTTGCTCCCCCAAGAGGTACACGCGGGCCCGCCCGCAGAGAGGGAGCCAGACTATGGGACTCGCAGAGCTCGTGCTGCTCGCCGTTGGCCTTTCGATGGACGCCTTTGCCGTATCCATCTGCAAGGGCCTCGGCATGAAGAAGATCAACCTTAAGGTCGCCGTAGTGCTCGGCCTGTTCTTTGGCGGCTTCCAGGCCGGCATGCCCGTGATCGGATGGGCGCTTGGCAGCCAGTTTATGGGCATCATCGGCCCCATCGACCACTGGATCGCCTTTATCCTGCTCGCCTTCATTGGCGGCAAAATGCTGTGGGAGGCCTTTACCGAGGACGAGGACGAGGACGAGGATGAAGGCGACGGCAAGGATGCCGAAAAGATTGACCTGGGCGAGTACCTGATCCTCGCCATCGCCACCTCAATCGACGCCCTAGCCGTAGGCATCTCATTTGCCGCGCTCTCGGTCGACATCATGCCCGCCGTGTCGCTCATCGGCATCACGACCTTTATCTTCTCCGTCGCCGGCGTAGCGATCGGCCACACCTTTGGCGCGCGCTACGAAAAGCCTGCCACCATCGTGGGTGGCGTCGTGCTCATCCTCATCGGGCTTAAGATCTTGCTTGAGCATCTGGGGATTCTCGCGATATAAAGAACGCCTCTCATAAGCTCAACGTCAATGTAGAGGTCTCATGCAGAGTTTTGCATAATGCCTTTTCGTGCAGACTTTTGCATGTCATACTGATATGCAAAAGTCTGCACGTTAGGAGATCGCCATGGATACCCTTCCCATCACCACACCGCGGCAAGCTGGCATCTATGTGCGTCAGGCACGCGAGGCTCAGGGTCTCACCCGTGCCGCCCTCGCTAAAAAAGCCGGTGTTTCGGAGCGCCTGCTCGCATCGCTCGAGCTAGGAGACGCCACTGGCATTCGACTCGACAAGCTGCTGACGATTTTCAATGCTCTTGGACTGGCACTCGCCGCTCAAGGGGATATCGGCGAAGCAAAAAATGAGCGACCAGTCGACGCTCCGCATGCCAATCCGCTGCCTCGCAGCATCCCCAGGCGCCATCACACTCAACGTCCTCATCATCGCAACCGCCGTAGTACCGCCATTCCGGCTCTTGCAGATGCCCCCTTTACATCCGCACTCTACGACGAGGTCTTCGCCGATTTCGCCATGTCCAATCTCGGAGTCTCGATTGCCGCAAACGCACCCGCCCAAGCCAAGTCTGAAGGGAAATAGTCTATGGCCAGAAAAACGCTTCGGACTATTATTTGCGGCATACCTGCGGGAACGCTCGCACAAGATGAGAAAGGTCTTATCAGCTTTTCCTACGACCAAGACTATGACGGGCCAGCCCTATCGACCAACATACCCGTATCAAATCGCACATACGGACAACAGGTCATGAATCCGTACCTGTTTGGCCTTCTACCCGACAGCGAGGACCAACGAAAAGCGATTGCCGCCGAATTCGACGTTAGGCCCAACAATCCCGTTGCACTGCTCAGCCGTATCGGACTCGACTGTCCGGGCGGCGTGCAATTTTGTGCCGAAGAAGATATCGACGCCGTCCTGCATCGCTCCGGCGAATACCGCCCTATAGACGACCACGAAATTGCTCTCCGTCTCAAGTCGATCAGAGATGACCGCGATGCATCGTGGATGGGCCTAGATGAAAATTGGTCACTTGGAGGCAACCAGGGCAAGTTCGCACTCGCGTTCATAAACGGCCGCTGGTGCGAATGCATGGGGTCCTCGCCCACGACGCATATTTTCAAAAATGGCGTTATCGGATTTAAACTCGAGGCTCTCAATGAGTTTGTCTGCATGAAAAGCGCCCAGCGCGCCGGTATCGCAACGGCAAACGTCGAATATCGTATGTTTGAGGACGAACCTGCCCTCATTGTTGAGCGCTATGACCGCGTGAAAGTCGAAGGCGGAACGATCAGGCGCCTACATCAAGAAGACCTCTGTCAGGCACTTGGGGTGATGCCCACCCAAAAGTACACGGCAGACGGCGGCCCGACCACCCGCGACATTCAAGAGCTCCTCGTAACTACGAGCCACCATCAACTTAACCTGTATCTGTTTACGCAGATACTGTTCTTCAACGCCATTATCGGCGCACCGGATGCACACGCGAAAAACTATTCCCTGCTCCTTGGAAACGACGGCGCAGCCATGATGGCTCGAATGTACGATGTCGCATCGGGGCTGGCATACGAGCGCATGCGCCGCCGGGCGCGCCTTGCCATGAGCGTTGGCGGCGAAAATCGTGTGGGGCGCATCGGTCCAGGCGCTATCCGCCGATACCACGGTATGGGCGACCCCGCGCTGGAGGCGGCGCTCACCGATGCCGGGCTATCCGAGAAGTTTTGCTTTGCGACCATGATGGACCTCGCCTACGAGGTGCCCATTTGCATGGAAGAGGTCATGGACGAATACGCCGACCTACCCGGCATGGCGGACCTGCGCGAGCATATGCTCGGCCCCGTCCGCGAAAACTGCCAGCGCACCCTCGACCTCATCAAGGCGGATATGGGCTAGGTGGCCGCAATTTCCCATTTCCCAAAAGAAGAGAGGGGGCACCCATCGCAAAAGCTCGGGTGCCCCCTCTCATAATGTCATTTGCAATCCACTAGCACGTGACTCGGACTGCTGCTAGCGCAACCTTTACGCAGCGAGGCGCTTGAGGACATCGATGAGCAGCTCGTAGAAGCGCTCGGCAGAAGCGAGCTCCATGCTCTCGTCCGGGGTGTGGACATCGGAGAGCGTCGGGCCCACGGCGATGGCGTCCAGGCCGTGCAGGGCCTCGGCAAACAGGCCGCACTCAAGGCCGGCGTGAATGGACTCGATGCGCAGCTCGGAGCCAAAGAGCTCGCGATAGCTCTCGACAAAGACGTCGCGGACCGGCGAATGCTCGGCATAGCTCCAGCCGGGATACTCGAACTCAAACTTGGCGTCGAAGCCCAGGACATCGGCAAGCGTCTGCAGGCGGTCCTTGAATTCGTTCTGCAGCGAGGTGATCGAGGAGCGCGGGGACAGCATAATCTTGACCTGATCATCGGAAGTGGCGACCACGCCGATGTTGGAGGAAACCTCGACTGAGCCGTCGGTGGCGACGTTGCGGCGAATCACACCATTGGGGGCAAGACGCAGAGCGCGGATGAGGGCAAGCGCGGACTTCTCGTCCATGGCCTCGACCTCGGCGTTGTCGGCGATCTCGACAGTGCAGGTAAAGCCGGGGTCGAAGACCTCGAGCTCGGCAGTGACGTCGGCGATGATGCCCTTTGCGATCTGCGCCGCGGCCTCGGCGGCAGCGTGGTCGGCGTAGACCAGAACAGCCTTGCACTCACGGTTAATGGCGTTGTCCTTGGTGCCGCCGTTAAAGCTAACGATGGCGGGCTCGCCGGCAACCATCAGGCGGTCGATGATGCGGGCCATGATGAGGTTGCCGTTGCCGCGCTCCAGGTTGATATCGCTGCCGGAGTGACCGCCCAGCAGGCCGGAGATGTCGAGCGTGAGGGTGCTACCGGTCTTGTGCTCGCGCGCGATCGGGCAGGTGTAGGTAACGACGACGCCGCCGGCGCAGCTGACGGTAGCAACGCCCTCTTCCTCGGAGTCAAGGTTAATCATGGTGCGGGCGCTAATCTGGGACTTGTCGAGCGTCTCGGCGCCGACCAGGCCAGTCTCCTCGTCGGTGGTGAATACGCACTCGAGGGCCGGATGGACAATCGAATCATCGTTGAGCACGGTAAGCATAAGCGCGACGGCGATACCGTTGTCGGCGCCCAGAGTGGTGCCGTTAGCGGTGAGGACGCCGTCCTTGACGACCAGGTCGATACCATCGGTCGTAAAGTCGTGCTCAACGGAGCCCAACTTGTCGCACACCATATCGATGTGGCCCTGCAGCATCACGGTCGGGGCATTCTCGGCACCGGCAGATGCGGGCTTGCGAATGATGACGTTGTAGACCTCGTCCTGATACACGTCGAGGCCGCGCTCCTTGGCAAACGCAACCAGGAAATCGCTGATGCCCTTCTCGTTGCCAGACCCACGGGGGATCGCGCTGACCTCCTCAAAGAAATGGAACAGCTGAGCGGGCTCGTAGCCGGTAATCTTGTAGTCCATGGTGCCTCCTTGGCGCAACTGGTTAGACAGTAAGATATGCGACTTGTATATTCCCAGACTTTGCGTGCATAAACCAGTCGAAAACGCCGAGCGCCCTTGCATCATCGGCTAACGGCGGGAAGACGCCACTTTATTAAGATAAAGCAGGTTAGACGGGCCGCGCCGAAGGGACGTTGGACCCTTCAACCAACCTCAACGCTTGATCAACGTTTATGCATACGCCATTGATATGTTTAATGAGCCCTACTTTGAACGAAGGGGGCTTTCCAACAGAAAAAGGGCGCTCCTTTGGAACGCCCTCGTGGACACAAGGTTTTGTTACGCCCTACAGCGCGCCAGAGCCGGCTTGCATCATGCCGCCGGGGCCCGAGCTCACACCACTGCTCACGGGCGCGGCGTTGCCGGTATGCGGCGCCGCCGGAGCAGTATCGCCGCCGAGCGCGCCGGCCGGACGCGGTGCCGGAATCTCACCCGTGCCATGGCTAAAGACGAACTTGTCGTCGGCCACGTCACACAGGACGGTATCGCCCTCGCCCCACTCGCCGGCCAGCAGCTCCTCGGACAACGGGTCCTCGATGAGCTTTTGAATAGCACGGCGCAGCGGACGCGCGCCGTTGGTGAGGTCGGTGCCCTCGGCCACGATCTTGTCATAGGCAGCATCGGTGAGCTTGATGTTCATGCCGGTGGCGATCAGGCGCTGGCGCAGGTCATCCACCAGCAGGTGCGCGATCTTGGTCAGGTTCTCGCCCGAAAGCTTCTGGAACACCACGATGTCATCGATACGGTTAAGCAGCTCGGGGCGGAACAGGCGCTTGAGCTCGCCCATCGCACGACCCTTGATTTCAGCCGAGGTGAGACCTTGCTCGCCAGTGGTGCCAAAGCCCACGCTCGCATCCTGCGCAATCTCGCGGGCGCCCACGTTGGACGTCATGATGATCACGGTGTTGCGGAAATCGACCGTCTTGCCCTGGCTATCGGTCAGGCGGCCCTCCTCCAGCACCTGCAGCAGGATGTTGAAGATGTCGGGGTGCGCCTTCTCGATCTCGTCGAACAGTACGACCGAGTACGGATGCCGGCGCACGGCCTTGGTGAGCTGGCCGCCCTCGTCGTGACCGACGTAGCCCGGAGGGCTACCGATGAGCTTGGAGACCTCGAACTCGCTACCGAACTCCGACATATCGAAGCTGATGAGCGCGTCCTTGCTGCCAAACAGATACTCGGCCAGTGTCTTGGCGAGCTCGGTCTTACCCGTGCCGGTGGGGCCCAGGAAGATAAAGCTGCCGCCGGGGCGACGCGGATCCTTGAGCGGCGAGCGGCTGCGGCGCACGGCCTTGGCAACTGCCTCGACAGCCTCATCCTGACCGATGATGCGCGTCTTGAGCACGCTTTCGGCCTGCAGCAGGCGCCGGCTCTCGCTCTCGGTAAGCGAGGACACCGGCACGCCCGAGGTCACGGACACGATATCGGCGATCTGGGAGACATCGATGGTGAGCGGGCTGGCGTCGAGCTCGGCCGTCCAGGCAGCCTTGGCCTCGGCGAGTTCAATCTCGGCAGCCTTCTGCTGCTCGGTGATCTCGGCGGCCTTGTTCATGTCGTCGCTCTCGGTGGCCTCCTGCGCGGCGGCCTTGAGCTCCTCGATACGATGCTCGGCCTCGCGCACCGGCTCGGGCGCGCGATTCGCGGCGATGCGAGCGCGGGCACCGGCCTCGTCGATGAGGTCGATGGCCTTATCGGGCAGGAAGCGATCCTGGATGTAGCGGTTGGAGAGGTTCGCGGCGGCCTCGATGGCACCCTGCGTATAGCGCACATGGTGGTGCTCCTCGTAGCGTGGCTTGAGCGCAGTCAGAATCTTGACGGTGTCCTCGACACTCGGCTCCTCGACATCGATGGTCTGGAAGCGACGCTCGAAGGCCGGGTCCTTGGTGAGGTACTTGCGGAATTCCTCGGCCGTGGTGGCGCCGATAATCTGGAAGGCACCGCGCGCGAGCACAGGCTTGAGCATGGAGCTCGCGTCGATGGAGCCCTCGGCAGAACCGGCACCGATGATGGTGTGCATCTCGTCGATAAACAGGATGACGTCGTCGGCTTCGGTTGCCTCCTGGATTACGTTCTTGAGGCGCTCCTCAAACTCACCGCGATACTTGGCGCCCGCCACGAGGCCCGGCAAGTCGAGCGTCCAGATGTTCTGGTTCATAAGGTTCTCGGGCACGTTGCCGGCTGCAATCTGCTGAGCCAGACCCTCGACGATGGCCGTCTTGCCCACGCCGGGGTCGCCCAGAATGAGTGGGTTGTTCTTGGTGCGGCGCGAAAGAATTTCCATCATACGCTGGACTTCCTTTTCGCGACCAATCACCGGATCGAGTTCGCCGTCGCGCGCCTTCTGCGTAAGGTTGGTCGCGAACTGCTTAAGCGTATCGGTGCCACTCCCCTTTTGCTGAGAGGCATCCGAGCCGCTAAAGAACGGCAGGCCCGCACCGGGACGCCCGGCACCGGCACCGGCGAGCGGACGCTTCTTGTCCTGGTCCTTGGCGGTGAGTTTCTCGATAGCCTTTTTGATGGAGGCGGACGACACGCCCAAGCGCATGAGGATGTCCATGGCCATGCCGTTGCCCTCTTCGACGATGCCGATGAGCAAGTGCTCAGTCGACACGTAGGTCTGGTTGTTCTCACGCGCCACGCGGAATGAACGCTCCATCACGCTAATGACGAGCGGCGTAAAGGCAAGCTTGGCCGCCTCGGTCTCCTCACTGGGCTCGGGAACCGTGGTCTGGACCTCTTTGAGAGTATCCATGATGTCATCGTAGGAGATGTCGAGCGAACGCAGTGCCTCGGCGGCAATGCCCTCGTCCTCCTTGGCAAGCGCGAGCAGCAGGTGCTCGGTACCCACCTTATTTGAATGAAGATCGAGCGCCTCTTGCTTGGCCATGGACATGACCTTGCGCGCGCGATCGGTAAAACGGTCTAACATGCTAGTTCCTCTTAGACGAGCTAGTTTTTTTCAAACGCAAAGCGCCGCCCCGCGGCAGCGCTTTGGTCTCTTTACCCATATGGAGTATATGTTAACCGTTGGGACCTTTCCCGCCCGTAGCCGCGCGACAACGTCTACAAAAAAGGAATTGCCAGGTGCCTCTGCATCGGCCCAACGAGCGTGGATTTTCGGACACCCATTCCACGAGCGTGGATAATCTCCCGTTTTGAGCCCGTAAACAGGTCAAAAACGGGAGATTATCCACGTTCATGTTTTGCGGATCAGTTTCATTTGCACCAATTAGCTGGTGTGGCGCCAGCGAGAGTCGGTGAGGGTTCTCGCCACGCCCAGGCCAACGGGCAGAAACGCCACAATGAGCACTGCACGCACAAACCAGCCGAGCATATTGACCGTGTCGAAGGTGCACATGTAATACATCGAGCGATACAGATACAAGCCCGGCACCATAATGACAATCGATGGCACCGTGAGGGCGATACGTGGGTAGGTGAGCTTGATTTCGGCTAAGCTCGCGAGCAGCCCCGATACCAGCGCGCCGATAAACGCTGCCGCCTCGGGAGGCATACCTACGCTCAGGCCCAGAAAGGGAAACAGCGTCGGCGCATCGACGAGCGTAAGGCGCAAGGTATTGGACACGGCGCCGATCAGCCCAGCTGCCGCGGCCATCTTTACCGGGCTGTTGAACATCACCGAGAAGCCGAATACGCCAACGAAGCTCATCACCACGCGCAGGAGCGTAAGGGCAAGCGGCGAAAGGCCGAGCGGGGCAAAATCATCCGGTGCCAGCCCCACACACTCGGCAACCATCCAGCCCACAAGGGTCGCCATCACAATAATCGACACGGCATACGAAAGACGCTCAATGCCGCTTCGCATATCGAGCTTAGCGATGTCGAGGCCTGCCGTAATGAGGGGAAAGCCGGGAATCACAAAGAGCATGGCGCCGATATAGCCTTCTTGGTGCGACATTGCCCCCGGTACGACCTGGCCAAGGCCGAGCAATGCCAGCAGATACGAAACGCAAGCGAGTGCAACGCCGATCGTCAGCGCGCTAAACTGGCCAAGGCCCTGCTTGAGAATATGAGAGCGAGCATAGTTGCCAACACCAGCGCCTACGAATGCGCAGGCCATCTCGATAGGGCCGCCGCCGAGCAAAAAGACGAAGGCGCCGCAAGCACAAGCTGCCGCAAGGCCCTGTTGCCAGGGAGAGTAATCGGGTTTTGAACTCTCAACGGTCTTGAGCATCTCGTGGTATTCGTGCACGGTAAACCGGCGCCCGTAAACCTCGATTTCCTTTAAGAAGCTCTCCATCATCCATATGCGATGAGTATTGACCCCCGTTGTGGGTAGGCTGACGACCTCGTTAAAGCAGTGACCATCTTCGATACAAGTACACTCAAACGACAGGAGACTTAAGTCAACGTGGACGGTGACACCGAGTACGGCGGCAACGCGATTCATGGTATCGCGTACACGCCAAGCACCCGTTCCGCTCGCGAGCATAAGCATACCGGTGCGGCAGATGATGGATGACTTATCGGTGAGCGGCGCATCGACGGCAAGCTCATCGCCTGCCGTCACGATCTGGTGCCAGTCAGTTTTCATATGGAGTGCGCCGGCACGAACACCGTGGTGCATGGGGGCTCTCGAAAGCAGCGAGTCAAGGCGCGAAGACTGTGGGGGCTCCGTTGATTCGTCCTCAACCTCATCAGTCTCTTCATCGACCAGATCAAATGAGTCAAGCGATGCCGGCTCGCGACGATCGATTAGCTCCTCATCCTCATCGTCAAAGTAATTGAACTGATCGAGCATGTCCTCTTCGATTGCACGCTCGCTCGCGTCGTCCATATAGACGCTCCCTTCCTACCGACTAACCCCCATCCTAGGCAGCAACGGCTAAAGGAAACATAAAAGAGACGGCTGCCATGCATGGAAGGCGTAAACCCCCAATGCGCCGGTAGACCCCAGACGACTAGGACTGTCCTCAAGTGCCGGCAGAAAAGGACCGTCCCCAAGTGCCAACCAGGGCAACGCCGCAGGTAGAGGACGGACAGCGAAAGCCCGCCAGAGCGAGCAAGGTGCCTTGAAACGAGGCGGCATTGACCTTTTGGTCATGCCGCCGAAGTTGAAAGGCAGATTGCCGCTCTGGCGGGCTTGCAGCGTCAATTAGTTACGCGGGTTGGTAAACCCGCGTAACCCCCTAGTACATCTTTGCGCCGGCGGGGATGGAGGCGTCGAGCTGGATCAGGTTGAGACGCTCCTCACCATCCTCCTCGTGGATAGCGCTGATGAGCATGCCGCAGCTGGGAATGCCCATCATCTTGCGCGGCGGCAGATTAGTGATGGCGAGCAAGGTCTTGCCGACCAGGTCCTCGGGCTCGTAGTACTCGTGAATGCCGGAGAGGATGGTGCGGTCCGTGCCGGTGCCGTCGTCGAGCGAAAAGTTCAGCAGCTTCTTGGACTTCTTGACGGCCTCGCATGCCTTGACCTTCACAGCGCGGAAATCGCTCTTGGAGAAGGTATCGAAGTCGACGAACTCCTCGAACAGCGGCTCAACGGCGATCTTGGAGTAATCGAGCGTGGGCTTAAGCGACTTAACGAACGGGCTCGCGGCGTTGCCGGCCTCGGCAGCCTTGGCGGCAGCGGCACCGGACTGGAAACCCTTCTCGGGCTTCATGTGCGGGAACAGCAGCACGTCGCGGATGGAAGCCTGGTTGGTGAGCAGCATGACCACGCGGTCGATGCCGATGCCGATGCCGCCCGCAGGAGGCATACCGTACTCGAGGGCGCGCACGTAGTCCTCGTCATACTCCATGGCCTCGTCGTCGCCGCCGGCCTTCTCGGCCATCTGGGCAGCAAAGCGCTCAGCCTGGTCGACCGGGTCGTTGAGCTCGGAGAACGCGTTGGCGTACTCGTGACCGGCAATAACCAGCTCAAAGCGGTGCGTCAGACGCGGGTCGTCCTCAAAGCGCTTGGCAAGCGGGCTGACCTCGATGGGGTAATCGCACACGAACGTGGGGTTGACGATGGTGTCCTCGCCCAGCTCATCGTAAATCTCGGCGATAATCTTGCCGGCGGTCCACTCGGGCTTAATCTCCAGGCCCTTCTCGCGCGCGGCGGCAGCAAGCTCCTCGACCGGCGTGTCGATGGTGACCTGCTTGCCGAGCACGTCGGAGACGATGTCGGTCATGGGACGGCTGGCCCACTCACCAGAAAGGTCGATGGTCTGGCCCTGGTACTCGATGACCTCGGGGTTGCCGATGGCCTTGTTAGCCGCCTTAATGACACCCTGGGCGAGCGCCTTCATACCCTCGAGGTCGGAGAAGGCACGGTAGGCCTCCATCGTGGTGAACTCGGGATTGTGGGTAAGGTCCATGCCCTCGTTACGGAAGATACGGCCGATCTCGAACACGCGCTCAAAACCGCCGACGATGCAGCGCTTGAGGTGCAGCTCGGTAGCAATACGCAGGTAGCACTCCTGATCGAGCGCGTTGAAGTGCGTGATGAACGGCTTGGCAGTAGCGCCGCCCTGGATGGTCTGCAGGATGGGGGTTTCGACCTCCATGTAGCCGTCGGACTCCATAAAGCGACGGAAGGTGGAAAGAATCTGCGAACGCTTACGGAAGGTCTCGCGAACGTCGTCGTTGGCGATCAGGTCGACATAGCGCTGGCGATAGCGGGTCTCCTTGTCGGAAAGACCGTGGAACTTCTCGGGCAGCGGACGAACGGCCTTGGAAAGCAGGGTCGCGCTCTTAGGGGCAACGGAAAGCTGGCCGCGCTGGGTGCGCACAACCACGCCGGTCACGCCCAGGATATCGCCCAGGTCGAGAGCCTTGAGCGTATTCCAGGCAGCCTCGTCCATGTCGTTGATGCGGCAGAACAGTTGAATCTCGGCAGTCGCATCGCGCACGACGATGAACATGATCTTGCCCTGACCGCGCTTGGCGACCACACGGCCGGCGATCTTCACGACGTCCTCGGTGTCCTCGCCATCGGCAAGCTCGGCGTACTTAGCCTCGATATCGGCAACGTAGTCCTCAAGCTCAGAGTGCTCGGGATAGGGGTTCTGGCCCGCCTCGAACAGGGCGGCGCGCTTGGCCAGGCGGGTGGCGCGCTCGTCGTTGAGCGTCGATGCCTGATCTGCGGCGTTCTGGTTCTCTGCCATAAGTTAACTCCTCAAACTAAAACGCTCCCCAGGATTCGGTCCCAGGGAGCGAAAACATACCTTTACGCGGGACCGTGGTCTAGCGTGCAATCTTGGCGATGGTGTAGACGCGAGTCTTGCCGGAAGGCGTAACGACCTCGACGGAGTCGCCCTCGCCGTGACCGATGATGGCGTGGCCGACCGGAGACTCGTTGGAAATCTTGTGCTCGAGCGAGTTGGTCTCGGTGGTACCGACGAGCGTGACTTCCATGACCTCGCCGTTGGGATCAATCAGCGAAACGGTGGAACCGATGGAGACGGTCAGATCGCCCGTGGTGGCAGCAACCTGAGCGTTGGCGAGGATGGCCTGGATCTCGGCAATACGAGCGGCGTTCTGGGCCTGCTTGTCCTTGGCGGCATCGTACTCGGAGTTCTCCGAAAGGTCGCCGAACGCGCGGGCTTCCTTGATGTCCTCGACGATCTCCTTGGCGTAATCACCCTCACGCCAAGCGAGCTCCTCGACGAGCTTCTGGCGGCCCTCAGCGGTCAGTACGATCTGGCTTGCGTCCATACGGATATCTCCCCAACTCTGATCAAACAATCAACTGTCAACAAAACGAAAAAGACCGGCTAGCCTGCGGGCAAGCCGGTCAGGTGCTCACCCCAAAGGGATGGGACTACTCTGCGTCCGCGTCGCTGTCCTCTGCCTGCTTCTTCTTGGCAGCAGCGAGCTTGGCCTCGAGCTCAGCGATCTCCTTGTCCTCCTCGGACTGCTCGACCACGACCTCCTCGGCCTGCTTGGTCTCGGCCTTATCGTCGCCTTCCATACCCTCGCGGATATTCTTGACGGTAGAGCCGAGGGACTTGCCGAGCTTCGGCAAGTTCTTGGGCCCGAAGATAATCAGGACAACGACGAGAATAATGATGAGCTCAGGAGCCCTCAGTCCAAACATGTAGACCTCCACAATACAGCGAGACAAGCTCGAATGAGTATACCGCGGGTATCGCGGTATCACAACAATAGCTAAAAAAAGGGACCGCAAGAAGCGGTCCCTCCTCATGCTCTGGTCGGGTTGACTGGATTTGAACCAGCGACCCCTGCGTCCCGAACGCAGTGCTCTACCAAACTGAGCCACAACCCGTTAGCTCGACTATAGTAACAAAGATTTCCGTCGTGTGCTAGAGAAATTTTTACTTCTTTGGCACTTCGATGCGAACCGTGTTGGGAATGAGCTCCGTCGCGCAGGCCCACCAGCCGTTTTGCTGGGCAGCGTCGGCAAGCCTTTCGGCCGTGGCGGCGGTGTCGCAAATGGCAAACGAGCAGGCGCCCGATCCGCACACATCTACAGCAACGGTGCCGTCTTGTTTACGCAGCCAATCGAGAACCGTTTGTATCTGCGGCTCCATCTGTGCGGAAATGACACCCAGGTTGTTATGGATGAGCGCATATGCCGTCTCGGCATCACCAGCATGCAAGGCAGAAGCTATCGCGCCGGGCTTGTCTGCAGGCACCGGAGCCTCGTCAAAACGTCGATAGGCTTCAATTGTCGAAACGCTTGCCTCGCGCGGCTTGACCAACACGACGGGCGTTGCGGGCAGCGCGGGATACTCAGTTGCCAGCACGTCTCCCCCACCTACGTAGAACGCAGGGCTCGCGTGCAAAAAGAACGGGACGTCAGCACCAATACCCCGCGCAATGTCGTCGAGCGCGGGGTCGGTGCGATCAATTCCCCAGAGCTCCGCCAAGGCGACAATGACCGCGGCCGCATCCGTCGAGGGGCCGCCCAAGCCGGCGCACAATGGAATGCGCTTCTCAATCGTCACGCAGATGTTTGCCTCGCGACCATAATGCTCGGCCATAGCAACCGCAGCCCGATACGCCGTATTCTTTTGCATGGGAAAATCTGATGCCGGAACCGTCTGGACGGTCAGCGCCTGTGCCGGCGTAACCGTCACGGTATCGGAAAGACCGACAGCTGCCATCAGGGAATCGACCCTGTGGTAGCCGCGGTCATCGCGCTCGGTATGAACCCCCAGGTAGAGGTTAATCTTTGCCGGCGCGGTAAGGGTGAGGGACCGATCGGTCACCGCTAGTGCTCCTCGAGCTGGTTGCCGAGCGGGGTAAAGATATGCTCGCCGCTCTCGGGGTCAAACAGTTCGACCTGCCCGGTGAGGACATCGATATACTGGTAGGACTGACGCGACTTGCGGCCGCGGCGCTCGTCAACCTCGACGATAAAGACTGCCGGATGGACGCTCTTGATGGTGCCCATGCGCTCGACGACGCGGGTGCGGCCCATGTTGGCCTTCACCTTAACGCGATCGCCCACCATATCGGTCAGCTTCTCGTGGATGTCGTCGACGTGATTGACTTCCATCTCTTCCATGAACAGGGCCTCCAGAAGATGCAATTCAAAAAGGGGATAATACCCCTAAGATAGACAAAACTCTAATACTATAGCACCCTGTTGCGACCACGCGCAAGTAGCTAATTTGGCTACTTACAGATTGTCGGTATCGAGGACGATGGTGAACGGACCGTCGTTGACCAAGTCGACTTTCATATCGGCGCCAAAGATGCCGTGCGCCACGTGTTCGACATCTTTGCGAACGAGCGTCAAGAAGTACTCGTAGAGCTCGTTGGCAACATCGGGGGCGCCGGCATCGGTAAACGAT
>DXMB01000010.1:11376-19267 GCA_019414425.1 Collinsella sp. | reverse complement strand
GAAGTACTCGTAGAGCTCGTTGGCAACATCGGGGGCGCCGGCATCGGTAAACGATGGGCGGCGGCCGTGACGGCAATCGGCGAACAGCGTGAACTGCGACACTACGAGAACCTCGCCGTCGACATCGGCAAGTGCCAGGTTGGTCTTGCCGTTCTCGTCCTCGTTAATGCGCAAGCCGCGGAGCTTGCCCCACAGCTTATCAGCCTCGGCGCGCGTGTCGCCGTGGCCCACGCCCAACAGCACCAGATAGCCGCGCCCAATTTTGCCCACGTACTCGCCGTCGACCGTCACGCCGGCGTTGAGCACGCGCTGAACCACCGCACGCACAGCCTACTCCTCGCCCGTCAGTTTGGCGGATAGGTGCTCGAGCGCATGGAATCGATGGCTGATGGCGTTCTTCTCGTCCGCCGTGAGCTCGGCCATAGTCTTGCCCGGCGTATCGACCGGCAGGAACAGCGGGTCGTAGCCAAAGCCGTGATCGCCGCGGCCCTCGTGCGCGATAACGCCCTCACAGGCGCCCTCGCCATAGGTGACCAGGCCGTCCGTATCGATGAGCGCAACGACGCTCATAAAGCGCGCGGTGCGGTCCTCGTCTGCCACGCCTTCCAGATTCACGAGCAGCTTGGCATTGTTGGCGGCATCGTCGCCGTGAACGCCCGCGTAGCGCGCGCTATACACACCGGGCTCACCGTCCAGCGCGTCGACGACCAGGCCCGAATCGTCGGCAATGGCCATGAGCCCCGTCTCTTCGACGGCAGCCTGCGCCTTGATGATGGCGTTCTCCAAAAACGTCGTGCCGTTTTCCTCGGGGTCCTCAAATTCGCCCAGCTGGCCGAGCGCCACAAAGCGCACCTCGGGCATGACCTTGCCCAAAATGGCCTCGATCTCGGTGAGCTTATGGGCGTTGCCCGTTGCCACGACAATGGTCGCCGCCGGGTCGAGGGTGTCGATGTCGATCTTCTCAAGTGCCATGAGTGGTCTCCTTGTCTCTATAGCAATGCCGCGCCGAGGGCGACGAGGGCCTCCGCCTCTCCCCTCTCAATCAACGGCAGTCTTATACTTCGACGTTTTCCCAGATAAAACCTGCCAAAATAAACCTGTCCCTTTTTGGCAGGTTAGGCGATGGCTTGGCGCTGAAGCTCGATGAGCTCGGCGATGCCTTTGTCGCCCAAGTCGAGCAGGGCGTTGAGGCGCTTACGGTCAAAGGGCGCCTGCTCGCCAGTGCCCTGGAGCTCGATCATCTCACCGGTGTCGGTGGCGACGAGGTTCATGTCGACTTCGGCATGGCTGTCCTCGGAATAATCGAGGTCAAGCAGCGTATTGCCGTCGACAACGCCCATGGAGATGGCGGCCACCTGGCCGGTAAGCGGGATGCGCTCGATCTTGCCCGCCTCGACCCACATGGCGAGGGCGTCGTGCAGCGCCACCCAGGCGCCGGTAATGCTCGCCGTACGCGTACCGCCATCGGCCTGAATCACATCGCAGTCGACGGTGACGGTGTACTCGCCGAGCGCTTTCATGTTGACGACGGTACGCAGGCTGCGGCCAATGAGGCGCTCGATCTCCATGGAGCGGCCCTTGCGGTTGGCGTGTTCGCGCTTGCAGCGCTTGCCGGTCGACGTCGGCAGCATGGCGTATTCCGCGGTCACCCAGCCGGCCTTAGCTCCCTTTCGCCAGCCCGGCACGCCCTCCTCGATGGTGGCGGCGCACAGCACGCGCGTGTCGCCGAACTCGGCCAAGCACGAACCGTGGGCGTGCTTCATGACGCCACGGGTGAGCTTAACGGGACGCAACTCGTTGGCGGCGCGGCCGTTGGCGCGGTTGACCTGCATGTACTCCATAGAAATATCCTTTCGGCAAAAGATGTGGCGAAGGCTTTGGCGGCTGCCTTACATCTATTCCAGCTCATCGATATCGATATGTTCGATGCTCTTGAGCGGCTGACCAAAGATAAAGCTGCCCGCCACCGCAAACTCGGCAATGTTATCGGCCGTCGTGGCAAAACGATGCTGCGGCTCGGCGGCGTCACCCGCCAGCTGCTCGCGGCGCGTGAGGATATCGGTCAGCTCTCGTGTGGTCTCCTCGGCGGAACTCACGACGCGCACCCCAGACCCCAGCGCATGGCGGATAGGTCCCACCAACAGCGGAAAATGCGTACAGCCGAGCACCACGGTATCGATACCGTGGTCGCGCAGTGGCTCAACCGTGGCACCCACCAGCGCACGCACGGCAGGCGTATCGAAGATGTCCTCGTTCTCAAGCCACTGCTCTTGCAGATGCGCACCCGAGGCGAGCTCGTGTTCGACAACCTCGACAAAGCTCGAGGCGGGGCAGCCGTATACGTCGACGCCGGCATCTAGGTCCTGAATGGCGCGCGTGTAAGCGCCCGAGCGAATGGTGAGGTTGGTGGCGAGCACGCCCACGCGACGCGTGCGGGTGCTGTTGATTGCCGCACGGGCACCCGGCGCGATCACGCCGATCACGGGAACGTCGAGCACCTGCTGGGCCAGACGCAAGGCCGCAGCTGTCGCCGTGTTGCAGGCGATGACCATAATCTTGACGTCGTGCTTCGACAGCCAACGGCCCGCCTGCAACGCAAACGAGCGCACCTCATCCTCGGTGCGCGTGCCGTAGGGGCAGCGTTTGGTGTCGCCGAAGTAGTAGACGGACTCATGCGGCAGCGCCGTCGCGATGGCGCGCGCAACCGTCAGACCGCCCAAACCAGAATCGAACACGCCAATCGGGCGCGTGTCGCCTGCCGGATTCTCGATATCGGACATTACCTCACCAGTCTCTCTCGAAAAGACATGTCCAAGTGCGGCGACGCCGCGCTACGAACGCGCCGCGACCAGCAGCTCTGCCGTCGCCGCCCAACCGTCGACAATTTTGCCGCGCGTAACGAAAGCGTTCTCGCAAGCAGCCAGGAACTCGGGCGCGCCGGCGCTCGTCAGGCCATTCTCGACCAGGCAGAACGTGCCCACGTGATCGGCCATGTAGAAGTCGGACTCGGAGTCGCCGAGCGCGAGCGTCTCCTCGCGCTCGATCCCCAGGTGCTCGCAGAAGCGCGCAATGGCGACGCCTTTGTTGAGACCCGCGGGGTTGATGTTGAACGCGCGACCGTCCTCGACGCGATCGAGCTCGAGCGTCGTCGGCTTGGACAGATGCGTCAGGTGACCGTTACAGGCCCACACCAGGCCGCAGCCGGCCTCGTCGAGGATGGCCTGCGCCTCGTCATCGGGGATGTCGCCGCGCATGCCGACGGTGACCTCGCGGTACTTGTAGCCGGTCGACATGTCGTTGTGATACTCGATCTTGTGCGGCCAGCGGGCGAGGATCTTCTCGCACACGCCGGTCTGCTCGATCACCTGGTGCGGCGTGAGACCGCAAGAGGGGTCGTAGGGCATGTCGCCGGTCAGATACTCCCAATCGTTGGCTTTGAGGTCGTACATGACCAGGCCGCCCATCTCACCAATGTAGGAGTTGAGGCCGAGCACGCGCGCGTCCTCGTGGATCATGGTACGGTTGCGGCCCGAGGTGGGAACCACCTGAATGCCAGCGCGAGCGAGCGCCACGACGGCCTCGACGAGTTTGGTCGAGGGGTTGCCGTCGTTGTCGCGCAGCACGCACGAGCCGGGCGCGAGCATCGTGGCATCCAGGTCGGTAAAGACGTACTTGACCTTGGCCAAGCGCTCGCGCATCTCGCCCGAAAGCTCGGCAACGGTCGGCAAGGTGTTGTGGGACATGGTTACTCCGTTTACGTAGAAGGGTTTGGACTTGGACGGCATGTTTTGATTGAGGGAACACGCTTATGGCGACAGCGCACTCAGGGCGCCGCCACCATCATGGTTCATTAGTCAAACTGGGTAACATCGATCAGGCGATTGGCCAGCGAAAGGTCGCTCTCGATGGGCACGAACTCGTCGCCCACGTGCATGAGCTCCTCGTCACCCTTTGCCAGCAGCAAGACAATGGTGGGAGCATCGGGGTTGACGTACTCCTCGCGCGCCGCCTTGAACGCCGCGTGCACAGCGGCTTCGCGATCGAGGATGATCTTGTTCGGCGTATCGTCGGGAACATGTTTGGCAAGCTCGCGACAGACCTTCATGGGATCCTCGTGAGCCGGGTCCTCGTTGGTAAAGATCATCAGGTCGGAATATGGTGCGGCCTCGCGCGGAAGCTGCTCGCGGCGCTCCTGCGCCTTGCCGCCGGCAGCGCCAAACACTGCAATGACTGGACTAGTGGGAAACGCGCGCTTGACCGACGAGAAAAGCGACCGGAACGAAAGCTGGTTGTGAGCGTAGTCAACGACGCAGATCACGCGGCCGTCCTTCGACTCCACGACCTCCATACGGCCCGGCACACGCAGTTTGGAGAGGCCCTTCTTGATAGCCTCGATACCGATGCCGATCTCGTGCGCAGCGGCGATAGCGACCAGCGCGTTTTCCACGTTAAAGTCGCCCGCGATGCCCAGCAGGGCCTTCTCCCCCGCCTCGGACTCGTCGGCACACAGGCCATGCAGGTTAAACTCGATGTTAAAGCCGACCACGCGGACATCGCTTGCCCACAGGCTTGCCTCGGGATGCTCGACGCCAACGGTCACCAAGCGCTCGGCCGTCGACGCTGCCTCCAGCACACGGTCAACCTCTTCGGTGCCCAGATTCACCACGGCGGTCTTTGCCTGGTCAAAGATCCTGAGTTTGCTCTCAAAATAATCCTCAAACGTGGGGTGTTCGATCGGCGAGATGTGGTCACGCCCGATGTTGAGGAAGCACGCCACGTCAAACGGCAGATTCTCGACGCGTTGGTACTTGAGCGCCTGGCTCGAGACCTCCATGACCATGGACTGGCGACCGGACTCACGGCAGTTGGCGATATGGCGCCAGACCTCGGGGGCCTCTGGCGTGGTATTGGTGCTCTCGTAGCACTCGATGCCATCGTCGGTACTCACCGAGCCGATCATGCCGCAGGACTCGCCCGCTGCCTTGATGATGGACTGAAGCATAAAAGCGGCCGTGGTCTTTCCCTTGGTACCGGTGATGCCCACGATCTTGACGTCGTGGTCGGGACGGTCGTAGACCTCCGGCGGCAACAGGGCCATGGCCGTGCGAACGCTATCAACAACCAGCATCGCAGCACCGCTCTCCTGCGCCAGCGGCTCCAGAGACTCGACCAGCGACTCTTCGCACACAAATGCGACGGCACCCGCATCGAGCGCCATGCTCAAAAACGCGGGCTTAAAGGCAGCACCTTTGCAAAAGAATACGTCACCTGCCGAGACCGCGCGCGAATCAAACGAGCAGCCGGTCACGGCTCGCTCGTCAACCTGCTCTGATGCGCGCAGCTCGCCGCACACGTCGAGAAGCTTGGCAAGCGTATCGACCGTGGTCACGGTCGCGGAATCCGAATGGTGCATCTTTCACCTTTCTCAGCCACTTGGCAGGGACGGTTTTTATAGTAACTGAAACGCACCCACGCAAAAACGGCTCCCGGAGGAGCCGTTACGCGCAGGCGTTCGTAAGCCGAGGCTAGGCAGCCTGAACAGCGGGCTGGTCCTCGTCGATAAAGAAGCGCTTGTACCACACCAGGAACACGAGCGGCGTATAGATCTTGCGCTGGAAATCGCCCTTGCCCGCAAAGTGCAGATCGAGCAGGTGCATGAGCTCGTCGGTATCGAAGAACTCGCTTGCCCACGGCGCGGTGAAGTACTCCTTGACATAGTCGTACCACTTTTGCTCGCGCAGCCAGTAGACAATCGGCACCGGGAAGCCCACCTTGGGACGGGTGGCCCACTCATCGGGCAGCGACTTGTTGGCAGCGTGGCGGAGTACCTGTTTGTTGCCGTTCTCGTTGATGCGGTAGCGGTCGGGAATATGCTCGGCGAACTCCATGACTTTGCGGTCCAGGAAGGGCACGCGCAGCTCCAGCGAGTGCGCCATGCACATCTTGTCGGCCTTGAGCAGAATGTCGCCCGGGAGCCACATGTTCATGTCCAGGTACTGCTTCTTGACCAGCTCGGGCTGACCCTTCACGCGCGCATAGATGGGAGCGGCAAGCTCGAAGGCGCCATCGCCGGTGTTGTACTCGGGCTTGAGCACGCCGTCGACCTCGCGCTCCGGCCATACCAGAGCCTGTCCCAGGAACGACTTCTCGGGGATCTCGGCACCCTTGACCAGGAAGTTATGTCCCTTGAAGTACGGCATATGCAGCGCCAGGTTACCGAGCGCGCGACGGATGGGCAGCGGCACCATCTTTTTGTACTTGCGGACTGGGACCGTGTCCTCGTAGTAGGCGTAGCCGCCAAAGAGTTCGTCGGCGCCTTCGCCCGAAAGCACGACGGTGACGTCCTTGCGGGCCATCTCGGCCAAGAACCACAGCGGCACGGAAGACAGGTTGGACTGCGGCTCGTCCATGTGATACTGGATGTCCTCGAGCGCACCGAAGAACTCGTCGGCGGTTATCATCTTGCGGACATTCTCGACGCCGAGCTTGTCAGAAAGTTCCTTGGCGTAGTTGGTCTCGTTGAAGTTCTTGTAGTCAAAGCCCACCGAGAAGGTCTTGTCGGGCATGAGGCAAGCGGCGATGTAGCTGGAGTCGACGCCGCCGGAGAGGAACGACGCGACCTTAACGTCGGCGATGCGATGGGCCTCGACGCTCTCGTGCACGACCTCGTCCAGCTCGTCGACGTACTCCTCGAACGGCTTCTCGACGGCAGAGTAATCGCAATCCCAGTAGCGCTCGATGTTCATCTTGCCGGTCGGGATGTCTACGGTAAAGTAATGCGCCGGCGGCAGCTTGTAGACCCCCTCGAAGAAGGTCTCCTCGGTTGCCGAATACTGCAGCGTCATGTACGGACGCAGGGCCTTTTTGTTGACCGCCTTGTGGAAGTGCGGGTAGTCTAGGAAGCTCTTGATCTCGGAACCAAAGAGCACGCCCGGAGCGCCGTCGCCCGCATCGGCCATGGGATAGTAGTAGAGCGGCTTGATGCCAAAGATATCACGGGCGCCAAAAAGCTTGTTCTTCTTCTTGTCCCAGATGACGAAGGCGTACATACCGCGCAAGCGATCGAGTACTGCCTCGCCCCACTCCTCGTAGCCGTGCAGAAGGCTCTCGGTGTCGGCGCCGCAGTGGAACTTGTAGCCCTTGGCCTCGAGCTCGGAACGGAGTTCTTGGAAGTTGTAGATCTCGCCGTTGAAGACAATGACGACGCTACCGTCCTCGTTGGCCATAGGTTGGGCGCCAGCCTCGGTCAGGTCGAGGATCGACAAGCGGCGGAAGCCGAGGGCAACGCGGCCGTCGATAAACTGACCGCCCATGTCGGGACCACGATGGACGATGCGGTCCATCATCTTGGTGAGCACCTCGGATTGGTTATCCGTCCCACCGACAAAACCGACAAAACCGCACATATACTATCCCCTCTGCTGTTGCTGGGCATCAAATCGAATCAGTAGCTTTTGAGTATACCCGAGGGCGTAAAGAGGGGCGGAATGTTCAGGCAATCTCAACTGAATCAGCTCCGCGCCGACACGCGCCGGTTACCTTTAATGGATATGAGATGAATGAGGCGATTGTTTTGCTATACTCTCTCCGCACGGGCGATTGGCGCAACGGTTAGCGCAGGTGCTTTACACGCACAAGGCTGGGGGTTCGAATCCCTCATCGCCCACCACTGATTTGATAGGCTCCCAGCTATGGGGGCCTTTCTTTTTTGGGCCCAGCGCAGAGGGATTCGAACCCGCAAGGGTGCGGAGCTGAGGAAACGCGAAGCGTTTTCCAGCGCAGCACGCGAGGGCCGTAGGCCCGAAGCGAGAGCGGGCGGCGTCAGCCGCACGCGACATCCCTCATCGCCCACCACTGATTTGATAGGCTCCCAGCTATGGGGGCCTTTCTT
>DXMB01000010.1:0-11276 GCA_019414425.1 Collinsella sp. | reverse complement strand
TTTTGGGCCCAGCGCATGGGATTCGAACCCGCCAGCACATCTGTCACAAAGGCCGTGGCCAAATAATGGCAAAAATGAGTACTGCTACTTTGCTTGCAACATATAAACAGATAGTGTTTGCTTAGGTTACGCAACATATGTCCATTATAAGGACTAACAGTCAGATCAAAATCGTGTATTCATCGCCATTTCGACTTGCCATCTGGCCTTATTAGTCCAAAATTGCTGCTACCAAATCGGTAACAGTACTCATATTTGATGTTTTTTGACCAGCAGGTCTCCCTGCCTTAGCAAATCTAAGGCAAAACGGGCTCCAGACCGCTGAATCATGCCGCATAGGGCACGTCCGCAGTCCGGAACTCGGTCCAAATTGAGTTATTGCGCCGCGTTAGCCCAAAACACCCGACAGGATCTCGATCAGACTGTCCACGTCGGCTTCCTCGCAGACGAGTGGCGGCAGGAAACGCAGCGTATGCGCACCCGTAGCGTTGATCACGGCACCGGCGGCCAGCGCGCGGGCAACAACACCATGCGCGTCGCCCGCGGCATCATCCAAATCACAGCCGAGCATCAAGCCGCGACCACGTACCTCGGTCACGTGCGGCAGCTTGGCGAGCTTTGCCTCCATATAGGCACCCACCTTGGCAGCATGCTCGGCATAATCGCCACGCACAAGCGCGGAGAGCGTCGCGGCACACGCCGCGATGGCCAAGCAGCTACCGCCAAAGGTCGAGCCGTGGTCGCCCGGCTTAAACACGTCGGCAATCTCCTTCTTCGCCACGACGGCACCCATGGGCACGCCATCAGCAATGCCCTTGGCAAGGCTCATGATGTCGGGCTCCACGCCATAGGTCTGGAACGCAAACGGCTTGCCGGAGCGGAAGATGCCGCACTGGACCTCGTCGGCGATAAGCACGGCGCCCACTTCGTGTGCCAGGTCGCGCGCCGTAGCCATAAACTCCTCGGTCATGGGGTGCACGCCGCTCTCGCCCTGAATCGGCTCGAGCATGACGGCGCAGACCTCGCTTCCCAGCTGCTTAAAGATCGAACGCAGTTCGTCGACATCGTTGGGCGTACAGGCCACAAAGCCACCCGGCAGCGGACGGAAACTGTCCTGTAGCCGATCCTGCATGGTGGCGGCAATGGTCTCGAGCGTACGGCCGTGGAAGCCGCCACGCATGCATACGATGGTGTTGCCGCCGTTACTAGCACGCTTGGCGTACAGACGCGCGAGCTTCATCGAGCCCTCGTTGGCTTCGGCACCAGAATTGGCAAAGAACGTCTCCCACACCTGCTCGTCCGCAGCCGGGGCACCGAGCGCAGCGGCCGTGGTCTCATCGCCGGCGGCAATGGCATCGGCCAGCACGCACGCACCATCTACGTCGTCGTTGGCAAGCTTGGACAGCAGCGCCGCGACCTGTCCACGCTGCTCGATGTAGAAGTAGTTAGACACATGCAGAAGCTTTTTGGTCTGAGCCTCGAGCGCCGAGAGCACTGCCGGATTGCCGTGGCCAAGGCTGCACACACCGATACCAGCGAGAAAGTCGAGATACTCACGACCATCGTCACCGATGAGCTTCATACCGTGACCTTCGACAAACTCTACCGGCGAGCGACCAAAGGTATGCATAACGTAATGGGATTCGAGTGATTGCTGAGTTGCAAGTGACATGAGATGCCTTTCGTTGGGCGCCGTACGGCGCAGGGCTATGGGTGCAGGGACGCGACGACCGCGGGTCGGCTAGACCGTCTGGAGCTTCTCGACCTCGTCGAGGTTCTCGGTCAGACGCGCCGCAAACGTCGAAAGCGGATGCGGATGCGTATCGAACTCGTAGGCCGTCTCGGTGGAGTGGATCACGGTACCGACGCCAGCATCGGTCAGCAACTCCAGCAGCAGCGAGTGCGGCGTCGTGCCGTTGATGATGTGGGCTCGGAACACGCCAGCAGCAAGCGCATCAACGGCGGCGCGCAGCTTGGGAATCATACCCTTGTCGACTTCTCCGCCGTAGAGCATCTCGTTGACCTCGTCGAGCGTCAGGTTGGAGATAAGCGAGTCCTTGTCGCTAAAATCCTTGTACAGGCCGTCGACATCGGTCAAAAAAATCGCCTTATGCGCGTGAAGCGCCGCCGCAACGGCACCGGCAGCGGTGTCGGCATTGATGTTGAAGAATCCGCCGTCCTCCCCTGCCGCGACGGTAGCGATGACGGGGATGTACTCGCTATCGAGCAAGCGCTCGATATAGTCGGTGTTGACGTGCGTCACTTTGCCCACGCGACCGAGCTCGGGGTCGAGCGGCTCGGCGATGAGCGTGCCGGCATCGCTGCCCGACACGCCCACGGCCAGGTTGCCGTGGTGGTTGATGGCAGCAACCAACTCCTGGTTGACCTTGCCGCCCAGTACCTCGCGCACGATATCCATAGTCGCCGGCGTGGTCACGCGCTGGCCGTTCTTAAACTCGACGGGGATGTCATAGTGGCTGAGCGCCTCGTTGATAGCCTTGCCGCCGCCGTGCACGATGACGGGACGCATACCGATGATCTTGAGCAAAACGATGTCGCTCATCACGTCGCGGCGCAGTTGCTCATCGACCATGGCGGCTCCGCCATATTTGATAACGACCGTCTTGCCGGTCAGGTTTTTAATCCACGGCAGCGCTTCGAACAGCAGCTGCGCGGTTGCTTCGTTGGATTCGCTCGAACGACAGTCGCGTGCGAATTTCATAATCTGCCTCATCTTTCGTATCGCTATCACGCCGTGCTTCGCTGTCCGCAATGCGGCAAGATGCGCAGCGTGCCTGGAATCTAGGAACGGTAGTCGCCGTTGATGGAGATGTACTCGTGCGTGAGGTCGCAGGTCCACACGGTCGTTGCCGCATCGCCTGCGCCCAGGTCGGCCGAGATCACGATCTCGGGCGCCTCAAAACGTCGCAGAGCCTCGTCCTCGTCAAAGGGAACGGTCAGACCATCGCGACAGACGGGCATGCCCATCATGTCGATGGAAACGTCTTCCTGATTAAACTTCACGCCGCACTTGCCAAGCGCCATGGCGACGCGGCCCCAGTTGCAGTCGTGGCCGGCGATGCAGGTCTTGACGAGCGGCGAATTGGCGACGGCGCGGGCGGCGATATCGGCTTCCTCGTCGTTGGCGGCACCGGCAACGTTAACCGTCACGAGCTTTGACGCACCCTCGCCATCGGCCGCGATGTTGCGCGCCAGGCTCTCGCACACCTCGTGCACGGCAAAGGCCAACTCGTCAAAGGCGTCAGTGCCCTCGGCGATGGCCTCGGCATCTGCGGCAGCAGCGCCGGAAGCGAGCATAATGCAGGTGTCGTTGGTCGAGGTATCGGAATCGACCGTCACCTTATTAAAGGTCTGCTTAACGGTCGAGAGCAACAGGGTGTGGAGCGCCGCCGGCTCGACGGGAGCATCGGTAGTAATGACCGCGATCATGGTGGCCATATTGGGCATGATCATGCCCGAGCCCTTGCACATGCCGCCCACCGTATAGGCGTTGCCCGCATGGCCCGCAGCCTCACTGCGGTAGCGAACGGCATACTCCTTGGAGTGTGTATCGGTCGTCATGATGGCACGGGCTGCATCGGCACCGCCATGGGCAGAGAGCGCCTCGTAGGCGGACGGAACGGCCGTCTCAAACGTATCGATCGGCAGAATCTGTCCAATCACACCCGTGGAGGCAACCAGGATCTGCTGGGGTTCACAGCCGATGACCTGCGACGCGATGTTGCACGTCTCGCGCGCACAGGCCAGGCCGGTCTCGCCCGTGGCGGCGTTCGCGTTGCCGGAGTTGATTGAAACACCGGCGACGATTCCATAGCCCTTGTCCGCACCGCCCAGGTTGGCACGACTCACCTGCACGGGCGCCGCGCAAAAGCGGTTGGTCGTAAACACGCCGGCGCCGGGACAGGGCTTATCGGGCACGACGAGCGCATAGTCTAAGCGCTCGGGATTCTTCCGGAATCCCGCATGAATGCCTGCGGCCTTAAAGCCGGCAGCCGCCGTAACGCCACCCTCGACGGCGCGAATCTTGATATCAATCAGGTCGGTATTCATCGTCCCCTACGACTCCTTATATCAGACAAAAAAAGCGGGCATCGGCTGGCACGCCATACCGGTCGAAACTACTAGACCAGCTTAAAAGTGGCGCCCAACTCGATACCCGACTACCAAATCGCTAACAATCGAATGTGCTACACCGGGCACGCCACTGTGGGCAAGCCTCGTCGCTCGTCAAAGCCAAAAACGATGTTGGCGCACTGGACCGCCTGTCCCGCAGCACCCTTGCACAGATTGTCGATAGCACCCGTCGCCACCAGCACGCCCGCGCGCTTGTTGAGCGCAAGACCGATCTGGGCAGCATTGGTGCCGACGACCGAAGCCGTCTTGGGCTGCTGGCCGGCATCGAGCACGCGCACAAAGGTGCGACCGGCGTAGAACTTCTTGTAATGGTCGACGACGTCCTCAAGGGCCAACGCGTCGAGAGCCTGCGGCGCGAGCGGCATCGTCACCGTGGAAAGCAGGCCGCGCTTGAGCGGTGCCAAGTGCGGAGTAAAGACGACGCGATCGGTCAGGTCCAGGATCTGCTCAATCTCGGGCGTATGGCGATGTTTGCCTACGCCATAGGCCTCCAGGTTCTCGTCCGCGCTACAAAAATGGGTGCGAGCGTTGCAGGACTTACCGGCGCCCGTCACGCCACTAATGGCATCGACGATTACGGGGCCGTTCTCTGCCACCCAGCCCGCACGCACGGCAGGAGCGGCAGCAAGGCTCGTTGCGGTGGGATAGCAACCGGCGCAGGCGACCAGCACGGGTTTGCCGTCGGCATGGTCGGATGCGGCGGTCTCCAAGTCCCGGCAGAATAGCTCGGGCAGGCCAAAGGCACGGGTCTTGAGCAGCTCGGGGCTCGTATGCTCGGCGGCATACCACGTCTCAAAGACGGACGCGTCGTTCAGGCGGTAGTCGGCCGAAAGATCAAAGCAGGAGACGCCCGATGCAAGCAGCGCGGGCACCTGTGCCATGGCAGCCGTGTGCGGCACGGCAAGAAAAACCGCATCGCAGCTCTTGAGCTCGGGGGCGTCATGCGTGGTGAAAACCAGATCGCTCACGCCAGCAAAGCTCGGATACACCGCGGACAGCGGCTGGCCGGCATCGGCGTTGGACGTAATGGCAACAAGTTCAAACTCGGGATGGCCGAGTACGAGGCGAATGAGCTCGGCTCCGGCATATCCAGCCGCGCCGACGATTCCAACCTTCAAAGACATATCAGACTCCTTGTCTGCGATTTATGCACCGATGCGCATTTCGCAGCGGTCGTTATGAAGTGGGTTGAAACTTTAGCACCAAAAGATGCATTTATACGTAAATAGCTTGCATGTTCATGCATTGAAACATTCCCGACACATTCACTTGAAGGAATTGACAAATAGAGCGGGCCCCGTATTGACCGGCACTCCTTACGGCGCCGGGCAACACGGGACCCGCCCATGCGAAAACTAAGTTGTTAGGATGAGCCAGCTGGCTAGAGCTCGACCGGCACCCATTCGTCGTGATTGCAGATAAAAGCCTCGGGATCCTCAACGCTAAAGAAGACGAGCGCGGGGTCGTTAGGCCCCTCATAGTGCTCGCTCAAGCGCTCAAGATGTTTCCATCCGGCCTCGCGCATTTCGCTCGAAGCCCGGTCTTCCAGCCCTGCACGCCCGCGCAGGATCAACCAACCATGGCCCGGCCACCAACTCGTGGCCTCAAAGCGCTGGTTTTGCAGCAGCTCCTGCCACACATCTTTGGTGCGCGCTGTCACAAACCACAGCTTGCCGTCCTGAATCTGCGCAAACGAGAACGGACGCACATGCGGCTGCCCGCCCACGCTCGTCGCCAGATACCACGCCGGCACCGACGTCAGATACTCCAACACCGTATTCAATCCGTCCATGTGTCCTCCTGACGCCTGACCAGTCTTTTTGGAATGGGTAGCCAATTTGGGAAATTAGAGCTCGAGGCGCTCTTCGCTGCCGTCGATATCGCAGAACCGTGCGGCGATGTTGCGGACCGAGAAGAATGCAAGGCGGCCATCGTTGGCGCTATCGTGTTGCTCGCCAATGCCCACCATGTGCTTAAAGCCCGCTTGGCGCACCTTGTCGCTCACGAATGCATCGTCCTCGAGCGCGGCCTCGCCAGTTAACACGATCCAGCACTCCCCCGGCTTCCAGCCCGATACCTCAAACTTGGGATTCGCGCTCAACTCCGCCCACACGTCCTTGTCGCGCGACGTGCAAAACCACAGCTTGCCATCATCGACCATGGCAAAGGAAAACGGCCTCACGCGGGGCTGATGCCCGTCGCTCGCATCGGTCGTGGCAAGATACCACGCCGGAATGCGCCTGAGATACGAGCAGGCACGCTCGAGCTGAGCCGTGCGATCGATGTCGGTCATAGAGACCCCTTTCTTGCGCTCGAATCGAGCTTAGACGAGTTGAAGATTGATAACGACAACGCATGTCACCAGCAGCGCCATCGCCAGCGCTGCCAGTGCATCCCCGCGGCCAAACGCAAGCGCATGCAGACGCGTGCGTCCCTGCTCGCCGTGATAACAGCGCGCATCCATGGCGGCCGAAAGCGTCTCGGCATGACGGAACACGCCGGTGAACAGCGGAATCGCCACACTGCCGAGCATGCGCACACCGCCGAGCGGACCGCCCGTCACGCGCGCGCCGCGACTTGCCTGTGCATCGGCCGTCTGCTTCATCTCGGTGGCAAATTGCGGCATAAAGCGCAGCGCGATGCCCATGATCATACCGAGCTCGTGTGCCGGAAGCCCCAGACGCGCAAGCGGTGCGAGCAAACGCTCAAAGCCCGCAGTGAGATCGAGCGTGGGCGTGGTGAGTGTAATGGCGCTCATGCCGGCCATCATCAGGGTCAGACGGCATGTCATAAACGTCGCAGAACGCAGCGAGCCCTCGCTCACCTGCAAAAAGCCAAGCCGCCACAGGATGCGGCCACTCTGGTCGGAAAACAGGTTGAGCACCGCGACCACCACGACAATCGCCAGCAATGGTGCCATCGATGATAGGACCCGGCGCAACGGCACCCGGGCCATGACATAGACCAGCACGACAAATATTGCGACCGGAACCAGCCCGCAAAAGCTTCCGACGGTGAGCACGGTGATCAGAAATGCGAAACCTAGAAGCAACTTAGTGCGCGGATCCAGGCGATGCACCGCGCTATCCCCGGGATAGTAGCTGCCAAATGAGAACGCCTCCATTAGCAGCCCTCCTCTCGCGTGGGCGCCTTGGAACCAGCCTGACACGGAACCCTCAAAGGCACGTCCGCGCAGCCCAGCAGCAAGCCGGCCAACTCGTCGGCTAGCGCCTCAACCGTATAAAGATTGTCGCAGCGGAGCGGCACACCGGCTTTCGCGAGCGCCAGCGCCATGCGCTGGGCGGCGGGAACGCCCAGGCCGATCGACTTGAGCTCGTCCGCGTGCGCAAAAACCTGCGCGGGCGTTCCCTCGGCAAACACGGCGCCCTCGTTCATCACAACGATACGGTCACAGCAATTTGCCAGGTCATCCATGCTATGCGAAACCATGACAACAGTCAGGCCCTCGCGATGGAGCCGATCGATGAGCCCCAGGAAATCCCTGCGCGCAGCCGGATCGAGCCCCGCCATGGGCTCATCGAGTACTAGGACCTCGGGCTCCATAGCAAGCACGCCAGCAAACGCCACACGCCGCTGCTGGCCGCCCGAAAGCTCAAAGGGGCTCTTGTCGCCTATCACGGCAAGGTCGAGGCCCACGCGTGCGAGCGATGATGCGACACGGCGTGCGACCTCGTCTTGTGGCAGGCCAAGGTTGCGCGGGCCAAACGCCACGTCCTGTGCCACGGTCTCGGCAAATAGCTGGCGCTCGGGATACTGAAACACCACGCCGACCTTGGCCTTAACCGCAGCGGCGTCTTTCTTGCTTGATAGGTCGAGCCCCAGCGCGCAAACGCTTCCCTCCTGCGGACGAATCAACCCATTGAGATGCTGAACCAGCGTCGATTTGCCCGAGCCGGTATGACCCGCCAGGCCCAGAAACTCGCTGCGGCGCACCGTCAGCGAAACATCGCGCAGTGCCCAGGGGCTGTTTGGATCGTTGCCCCAAAGGGCCTGTTTGCTCGATGCGTCCGCAGTGGTCGAGCGTTTGCGCCATCGACGGCGCTCGCGGGCACTCAGCGAGTAACTATGCGAGAGGTGCGAAATCTCGATAACGGGCTCCGACGCGGCCGCCTCGTCAGTCGCAGAGGACGCATTGTCAAGCGCATGAGAATCGGATGCGGAAGGCTGCCCCGCGATGTCCGCCCCACTCCGCTCGGCGTACGCCTGCGCAATCTCGGCGACCATATCCGCCTCGCGCACCTGCGCGCAAACGGGTACGCCCTTCGCACGAAGTGTCCTACCCAGACAGCACGACGCCGGCATATCCAGGTTGAGCTGCGCAAGTTCGTCCGCCCGCGTCAAGATTTCCTCGGGCGTACCGAGCATGGCAACGCGCCCCGCCCGAAACACCGCGACACGATCGGCCTCGGCGGCCTCTTCCATAAAGTGCGTAATCATCACGATGGTCATGCCACGATCGCGCAACGCGCGGCAAGCCTTCATAAGGCCCTTGCGCCCGCGCGGATCGAGCATCGAGGACGCCTCATCCAAAATGAGCACGCGCGGCTCCATGGCGAGCACGCCGGCAAGCGCCACGCGCTGCTTTTGGCCGCCCGAAAGCGCATGGGTCTCATGGCGCTCAAAGCCCACCAGGCCCACGCCCTTCAGCGCCTCGCGTACGCGCTGCGCGATTTGCGCCGATGGCACGCCAAGGTTTTCGGGACCAAATGCAACGTCATCTTCGACAAGCGTTGCCACCAGCTGATCATCGGGATTCTGGAACACCATGCCCGCGGTCGAACGAATGTCGTAGACCAGCTCGGGGTCGGACGCATCCATGCCGTTGATACGCACCGTGCCCGCATCGGGCTGCAGCAGCGCATTCAGATGCTTGGCAAACGTCGACTTGCCCGACCCATTGCCACCGAGGATGCAGAAAAACTCGCCGTCCTCGATGTTCAGATCGACACCGTCGAGTGCCGACACGGCACCGTCATAGCTAAAGGAAACGCCCCGACACTCAATCATGCGCGGCCTTTGACCTGATCCTTTTTAGGCGTGATGAGGTTGGAGACCGCCTTGTACACCGCAAGCGTCAACACCGAGTTAAGGACGGTCTTGATAAGGTTGAACGGCAGCACGGCAGGAATCATGAGCGGGGCGATCACATCGACCGAGCCATACCAGAACCAAACACCAATGGTAAGGTTTGCGACCATAGACAACGCCGTAGCGGCAATGACGCCGAGCACTAGGCCAATCACGGCACCCTTATAGGTATGCATCTTCTGGTAGACGATAGCCGCGGGCAGAATGTAGCCCAGCGTGGCAACCAGGTTCATAAGCGCGCCGACCCAGTCACCCGTGGTGAGCGCATGGATAACGATCGCCATGGCGGCAACAGCGGTACCGGCACCGGGGCCATACGCAAACCCGCACACCATCGCCGGCACCAGCGACGGGTCATACGTCAAAAACGGCGCCGAGGGAAGGATGGGTAGCTGCACATACATAAACAACGCGCTCAAGGCACACATCAACGCCATGGTAACGAGCTGTTTGGTGCTCCACCTATTCGTGTTCTCAAAATGGATATGCTGCGACTGTTCAGACATAAGATCACCTGCCTCTTTCATCCGGACTCTAACCGTTGGTACTGGGATCTCACCAGTTCAGCCGGCATGCGAACCAACACACGCTCGGGTCGCGGACTCATCGGCTCGGTCGCAGACGCCTCGCCTGCTCCGCGGCACCCCTTTGGCACCGCCCGATTTACCGCCAGTGGGGAATTCCACCCCGCCCTGAAACAGCAATTGCAAGTGTAGCACCAGTAGACTTTCGCGCAAGTATGCCAAGGGTAATTTGTGGCGGGGATCAGTTGCCGCAACAACCACGTTCCCCACCCATCCCAAAGTAACGCGCCTTTCGCGGCAAAGCCGCGAAACAGCGACCGGGACACGTATTCCCAACAACCAAGTCCTCCGCCCACGCCGACCTCAAGGCCGTAAACGCAGGGAATCCGGGGGCGTGACGGGGTCTTCTCTCCGGAACATTCCGCACTGATATTGTCTGTATTGAAGACGTCGATGATGCGCCCGTATACCATTGACGTCGACACCATCAGATGCGGACCGCGCGGTGACCCCACATTCCGCTGGCGCCCACAGGGCTGCCCTCGTTTCCTGACATGTCCCGCGCGGGCCGCGGCGAGCCGAGACCGCCGCATGACCTAATAGGAGCATGGAGCGATACCGCGGACCCGAACAACCGCATTCTATCGCGCCCCGTCAGTGTGCCGTCTGCCCGGTCCAGGCGAGCACGGAAAGAACGGAGCGAGACATGAGAACCGAATCGACACCCGGCGCCCGCGGGCCGGTCTTCTGCGGGGTCGACACCCACGCCGACTCGCACTGGCTGTGCGTCCTCGACTGGAGGGGCCGCAAGGTCCTGTCCCGCCAGTTCCCCGCCGACGCGGCGGGCTACGAGGCGCTCGCCGGGGCGATCGCGGCGGCCGGGGAGCCGGCCTGCGTCGCGATGGAGGGGACGTCGTCCTACGGGGCGGGCCTCACCAGGCACCTCGCGTCGCTGGGGATGCCCGTGCGCGAGGCGCTCTCCCCGGCGAGGATGCAGAGGAGGCGCCCGGGGCAGGGGAAGTGCGACGAGGCGGACGCGGAGAGGGCCGCCCGCGCGGCGATGTCCGGCTCAAGGCTCGGGACCCCCAAGAGCCAGGACGGGTGGGTCGACGGGGTGCGCTGCATGCTCGCGGCGCGCTCCGGGGCGGTGAAGGCGCGGACCTCGGCGATAAACACCGCGAGGTCGCTGCTCACCACCGCGCCGGAGGGGCTCAGGTCGAGGTTCCGCGGCATGGGAGGGCCGAGGCTGATGGAGGAGCTCCCCTCCGTGCGCGCCGAGGGCGCGCTGGGCGCCGCGCTCGGCGCGCTGGCGGACCTGTGGGAGGCGGCGCGCGACGCGGCGCTCGACATGGAGCGCGCGATCGAGGCGTCCCTGGAGGAGAACTGCCCAGCGCTGCTGGCGATGTACGGGTGCGGGCCCGTGAGCGCGGCCAAGTGTTAGCGCTACTGTAAAAACAACCATTTTGACCAACGCTCAACAACCAATCA
>DXMB01000001.1:16300-85880 GCA_019414425.1 Collinsella sp. | reverse complement strand
CGCGATTGGCGAAAATACGTTGGTGAAAATGGTGAAAAATATATTGACGCTAACATTGGGCAGCACGCGGTCGGCGATCGAGCGCAGCGCCGACCCCCAGCCGGCGTCGAGCAGGGCATTCCCGCCCAGAACGAGCGCTGCGGAGAGGAGGACGAGCATGGCGGCGAGCGGCCTCCTACGCATCTGCCCTCCCGTCCTCGAAGCGGCAGAACCAGGCGAGAAGGACGGCGGCGGCTGCCAGGGTGAGCACGAGGCCAGCGAGCGCAGTCGTGAGGAGAGGGCCCGCCGCGCGTGCGGCGTCGATGAAGACCTCCACCCCGAGCGACCCCAGGCGCGCGGGCCAGGCGAGCGGCACCCAGCTCAGGGGCGTCGCCAGGGCGCCGGTGAGCTCGCCGGTCATGAGGCCGTGCGCAAGTCCGCCCACTGAGAAGAACGCGAGGAGCATACCCGCCGCACCGGCGCCGATGGCGGCGTTGCGGCCGAGGCGCAGGGCCACACCGAGCCACAGCGCGTAGAGGGGCAGGCTGCCCAGCACGATGCCCGCCCAGGCGGCCGCAAGCGGAGCGGGCCCGAGCGGCAGGCGCCCGGCGACGGCGAGCACGGCCCCGAACACGCCAAGCGCTACGGCCAGCGCGGCGGCACCGAGCGCCGCAAGGGCGAGCAGCTTCGCCGCGACGGCGCGCCCGCGCGAGGGGACCGCCGTGAGGTTGGCGAGGCGCCCGGCAGCGCGCTCGTCGTCCACGGCGAGCCCGCAGACGATGGCGGACATGAGTGGCATGAGGGCGCCGAGGAACTGGACGTAGGCGTCCGCGCCCAGCGCCGGGTCCCATCGGGCTACGGAGAAGTACTCGCCGCAGGCAAGACCGGCTGCCAGGCCGCAGACGAGGTGCACCGCCGTGAGCGGGGAGCGCGCCAGGCGCAGGGCCTCGGAGAGCAGGGCCCGCGAGAGAGTCATGCGCGGCTTCGGGTCGGAGACTCGTGTCATGGCCATCACCTCTCCTCGGAGCGCGCGAACCAGGCCGCGCCCGCCGCCGTGAGCGCGGCGAACACGAGCGCGCAGACCACAAGGCCCGCCAGCGTGAGCATGCCGTCCGCCGTGAGCGCCCCGCCGAGCGCCATGTCCGCCGCGAGCGGCTCGCCGCTCGGCAGCACGGGAATGAAGCTCGTGGGGATGACCATGCTCGCAGACGGCGGAAAGAGCTGCGGCAACGGCACCAACGACCAGGCGAACCCACCCACGAGCTGCACGGCGAGCGGGCAGAAGATGCCCGCGAGCATGCCGAGCCGCGCCGTGAGAAAGAGCCCTGCGGGGATCATCCACGCCGCGGTCACCGTGTTGGCGAGCGCGCAGAGGAGCATCGTGAGCGTGCCCGCGTCCGTGAGACCCTGCGAGGAGAACGCCGATCCCGCGAGGTAGATGCCGAAGACCACGAGGTTCGAGAGCGTGCAAAGAGCGAGGCACCAGAGCGCCTTGGCCCACCAGGCTCGCCCGAGCGGGAAGCCCAGGCCCAGAAGCCCCCGCATCCGCGTGCGAGCGTCCGCCCGCGCGACGCACGCCACCACGAGCGAGAGAGCCACGGGCAGGAAGAGCGCGTACCAGTAGTTCCACGCGCTGAAGATCTGCACGCCCCGGTAGGGCATCGCGCCGAGCAGCGGCATCGGCAGCGCCATGAGCACGGCCAGGCGAACCGGTGCCGCGTGGCGCGACTTCAGGGCCTCGGCGCGCAGGCCCGCGAGCAGGCCGCCTTTCTCGCCCGTCATGCCGCCACCTCCCCGCGCGCTCGTCGCCCTTCCCGGCAGAAGCTCATGAAGAGTTCCTCGAGGTCCTGCCCGGGACGAAGCGCATCCTCGTAGGCGAGGCGCCCCCCGCAGATGATGCCGATGGTGTCCGCCATCTGCTGCACCTCGGAGAGGATGTGGCTCGAGACGATCACCGTCGTACCCGCCGCCGCGAAGCCGCGGATCTGGTCGCGCAGCTCCTCGATGCCGATGGGGTCGAGGCCGTTGGTGGGCTCGTCGAGCACGAGCAGGCGTGGCCGGGCGATCAGCGCCAGCGCGAGCCCCAGGCGCTGGCGCATGCCCATCGAGAAGCGCCCGGCGCGCTTCTTCCCGGTGTCCGCGAGGTCCACGGCGGCGAGCACCTCATCTATGCGGCTCTCGGGAAGGCCCAGCAGCGTGGTGCGCACGCGCAGGTTCTCGCGCGCGGTGAGGTTGGGGTAGAGCGGCGCCTCCTCGATGAGGCTGCCGATTGCGTAGAGGTCCTCGCGGCGCCAGGCGTGCCCGGCAAAGAGGATCTCCCCGGCCGTCGGCCGCAGCATCCCGCAGATCATCTTGAGCGTTGTCGACTTGCCGGCGCCGTTGGGACCGAGCAGCCCGTACACCTCGCCCTCGCGGATATGAAGGCTCACGTCGGCCACGGCGTCCTGCGCCTGGTCGCCGCGGCCGAATCGCTTGGTGAGCCCACGCGTCTCGAGCATGTAACCCATGGGTTTATCCTTTCTCTTCCGGGCGCGCGGGCCGAGCCACCGTGCCCGCGCGCCTTACCTTTCGGGTTCACCATCCATGGTGGGGTGCGTTTCTAACGAAGCCGTAACGGCCGTTGGGCTCTTTTGGCGCCAGCCCTTCTCGACCCGCACATCATGATTAATTTGCTTAAGGCAACAACTTTCCCGATCGATGTCATCACCGAATCAAAACGTGTACATCACCCTCCAAAACCGACATTTTTCGGCATGTTTGGAGGCTGATGTACACGAATGTGAAATCCACCGCCGCCCAAAAGCGCCTTCCTCATGTCTGGACTCTCTATGCTTACGCTGGATAGACATCGCCGGAACGGGTATAGTAGCGAAAGTTTTGTCGTTAACCAGCGGGGGAGTCCTGTGGGCATCAAAAAGAAGATCAAAAAGGAGCTTATCGGCACTTCCGATTACCCGTCGAATAAGATCTTTACGATCTCCAATTTCATCACCTTTACGCGCCTAATCCTCACCCTGGTATTTCTTTACCTGTTTGTGACGGATAACAACCGCGTCATCGCCATCGTTATCTACGCCGTTGCCGCCTCTACCGACTGGATGGACGGTCAGATCGCCCGCATGACTAAGACAGTCTCATGGCTCGGCAAGGTCATGGATCCCATCTGCGACCGTGCGCTGCTGTTCACCGGCGTCTTGGGACTGGTGGTCCGCGGAGAGCTACCCATCTGGGTCTGCGTGCTCATTATTGGCCGCGACATCTATCTGGGCATCGGAACGCTTATCGTGCGTCATTATCATCGTCGCCCCATCGATGTCGTCTTCCCCGGAAAGATTGCCACCGCGCTGCTCATGACCGGATTCTCGCTCATGCTGCTCGGGTTCCCCGTTGTTGACGGCCTGCAACTTTTACCTTCAACCCTTACGGCCTTCCCGGGCCTCAACGGAAGCTCGGTGCCCCTCGGCATCTTCTTTGTGTACGGCGGCGTAATCTTCTCCATGCTCACGGCTGTCATCTACTCCATTAAGGGCGGAGTGGCCATTAAACAGGCTCTCGCGCATCCCGAGGACGAGGACATCGACTTTCTGAACCCCGAAATCGAAGACTGATTCGTTGGGGTATGATTACGTACGGTTCATTATTTGCGGCACGTCCGCGATAAGTTAGGGGTTGTCATGGACAACATGGTTAACAATATGCCTCAGAATGATAAGACTGCTGACGCTACCTGCGTATTCCGCGTGCCTTCAAGCGACGTCACCGTTCCCGACCTCATGGCCAACGTGCGCATCACCGCACCCGTTCTGTCCATCGTCAAGGGTCCGCAGACTGGTGCCGCCTTTGAGCTCGAGGACGACGTGACCACCATCGGCCGCGATCCTGCGAACGGCATCTTCCTCAATGACATGACCGTTTCGCGTAGCCACGCGCGCATTATTCGCGAGGGCCTCGGCGCTCGCATTGAGGACCTGGGCTCGCTCAATGGCACCTGGGTCGACGGCGCCATTGTCAACGCGGCCCCGCTGCACGATGGTTCTTCCGTCCAGATCGGTACGTTTACGCTCATCTACCACGAGAGCACGCCGGAGCGCATCGAAACCGGTGAGTAGGGCATGGCCGAACGCAACTATCTGAGTATCGGCCAAGTCGTCAACCTTCTTCGAGGCGCATACCCCGATCTTTCGAACTCAAAAATTAGATTTCTAGAAGATGAGGGGCTCATTACCCCTCATCGTACGCCTAAGGGATACCGTCAGTACTCTAAGGAGGACGTTGATCGCCTGGAGGTCATTCTGCACTTGCAGAAGACCCGCTACATGCCGCTCAACGTGATTAAGCAGCGCTTGGAAAACGCCACGGACCTGTCAACGCTCGCCTACGAGGTGGGCTTGCTGTCCGATGTTCCGCTCAAGACGGAGCCCAAGGAGACTAAGCAAAAGCTGCATCCCATCGAGACCATTCCCGATATGCTGGGCGTCGAGATTTCGTTTATCCGCTCGCTCGCCGAGAACGACCTCATTCGCATCATCAAGAGTCCGCAGAATCGTGAGCTCGTCGATGGTCGCGATTTTCCAATCATCCGCTACTGCTCCGAGCTGTCACGCTTCCATATCGAGCCCCGCAACCTGCGTCAGTACGTGTCTTCCGCCAACCGCGAGTCCTCGATGTTTGAGCAGGTGCTCGTGAGCATGCTCGGCATGGATACCTCCGATGACGAGCGCGACGCCAAGCTCGAGCGTGCGTTTAAGAAGCTTCACGACCTGACCGAGGGTGTGCACACTGCGCTGCTCAAGAACCGCGTTTTTGAGTCGCTCAACGCCGTGGTCGAGGACGCCGACATCGATGCACTCGATGAGGAAATCACTCGCTCCGAGTCCACCAAAGCCAAAAACGAAGAGATAGCCACGCCGGCTTCGCACGAGGATTCTCTCGTAAAGCCGCTCAAGGTCGTCGCCCCTTCGCACTCCGGCACCGCCACGGCGGGCAAATAACCGCTGCCGCTTCTCCGGCAACCCATTGAAAGGTCATGCAATGTACGACTTCGAATCTCAAATCGTCGACATCCCCGACTATCCCGAGCCCGGAGTCGTCTTTAAAGACATCACGCCGCTCTTTGGCAATCCCGAGGCGCTCAAAGCCATGACCGATGCCCTCGCCGAGCACTTTGCCGGCATGGGGATCACCAAGGTCGTGGGTCCCGAGGCTCGCGGCTTTATGGTTGGCGTACCGGTGGCTGTAGCCCTTGGCGCCGGCTTTGTTCCCGCACGTAAACCGGGCAAGCTGCCGCGCGAGACCGTAAGCCAGAGCTACGAGCTCGAGTACGGCACCGATTCAATTGAGATCCATGCCGACGCTATCAGCTCTAAAGATACCGTGTTGATTCTGGACGACTTGGTCGCGACGGGCGGAACCGTCGAGGCAACAGGTAAACTGGTGCGAGATATGGGCGCAAAGCTTATCGGTTACGGTTGTATACTTGAGCTTGCGTTTCTCAACCCGCGCGAGAAGCTCACGCCGTCTGATGACGATGTGGAGCTCTTTAGCCTGGTGACGGTAGGCTAGCCGTTACCCTTAGTTACTGGAAAGGAAGCTACATGCGCACAGCAAACACGCACAAAAATATGGCACGCTGCGCTGCTACGGCAACCCTCGCTTGTGTTTTGGGCTTGGGCCTCGCGGCTCCTGCCTACGCCGATACCGCATCCGACCTTGCCGCTGCTCGTACGAAACTCGAGCAGATCGGCACCCAAACCCAGCAGATTTACGATGAGCTTGCCACGCAGACGCAGGCGCTCGATCAGACTGCCGGCGAGATCACGCAAAAGCAGCAGGAGATCGCCGATGGTCAGGCCAAGCTCTCGACCTATGTCGCCGGCGAGTACAAAACCGGCGGTCTGAGCCTGCTTCAGGTTTTGACGGGTGTCGATGATCTGAGCGATATGCTCAACCGTCTGTTCTACTACGGCAAAGTTTCCGATAAGCAAGCTCAGACCATTCAAGAGGTCAAGGAGCTTAAGCAGCAGCTCACCGATAAGCAGGCCGAGCAGGAGAAGAACGTCGCCGCGACGCAAAAGAAGGTCGACGAGCTCAATGCCCAGCAGGCTGAGGCTCAGAGTGTCGTGAACTCCCTGGATTCGCAGCTGCAGGCCGAGCTCGCTGCCGAGGCCGAGGCCAACGCTGCGCTGCAGGCTGGCATTAATGCTAGCACCGCCGAAAAGGCCACGGTGAGCAACGACACCGCCGGTACGACCGAGAACACCAACAATGGCGGCCAGACCAACAATAACAACAACCAGGGCGGCAACACGCCGGCTCCCGCACCGCAGCCTGCCCCCACGCCCGCTCCGGCTCCCACGCCTTCGGCACCGAGTCAGTCTGTTGATGGTGGCTCCGTTGTTTCGCGCGCCTACAGCAAGCTCGGCTATGCGTATTCTTGGGGCGGCATTGGACCGAACAGCTTTGACTGCTCCGGTTTTGTAAGCTATTGCCTCACGGGACGCTACTGCCGTCTGGGCACCACGGTCGACTTCATGGGTTGGACCCGTGTGTCCGATCCGCAACCCGGCGATGTTGTGGTTAACTCCTACCATACCGGCATTTATATCGGTAATGGTCAGATGATCCATGCTTCCGACTACAAAACGGGCGTCATCATCAGCTCCGTTGCCGCCGGCATGAACAACAACTATATCTTCGTGCGCTACTAAGTCATCTTACACAGCGTGTGAATGTGGACCTCGTGGCTTAAAGTCGCGAGGTCTATTCTTTTGTCTCTAATCTTGTACGGCTATCTAGTATTCAAAACTAGATAGCCGTACATTCGGTTTGCAAGAAGGCTATAATTGTTGAGGAACAATTAGAAAGGACCCTCTATGAGCTGGGCACTTATCTCAGATTCAAGCTGTAACCTCCGCGATTGGCAACCGACCGCGCCCCATACCACCTTTGCATTTGCGCCCCTCAAAATTCGAGTGGGGGAGCGTGAATTCGTCGATGACCTTTCGCTTGATGTACATGAGCTCAACTGCGCTGTTCAGGCGGAGACGAACGCTTCTTCGAGCGCTTGTCCCAGCGTAGGGGAGTGGGCCGAGCTCTTCAAATTGGCCGACAAGACCATCTGCATGCCGATCTCTGAGGGCGTGTCGGGCAGCTACAACGCGGCAGCCACGGCTCGCGATATGGTTCTTGCCGAGGAGCCCGACCGACAGATTCATCTAGTCAATTCACGCGCAGCTGGCGGCAAAATGGATCTCATTTTCTTGCTGTTCGACCGCTATCTTGTAAGCAACCCGGATGTCTCATTCGAGGATGCTTGCGCATACTTCGATAGCCTTGAACAGAACAGCAAAATCCTCTTCAGTTTGTGCAATTACGAAAACCTCGCCAAAGCCGGACGTATCCCTAAGGCAGCCGGCGTCATTGCCAACAAGCTCAATATCCGCATTTTGGGCACGGCGAGCGAGGCCGGTAAAATCGAACTCGTCGGGCACACGCGTGGCGAAAAGAAGATGCTCAACAAGATCATCGACACCATGGAAGCCGAGGGTTTTACGGGCGGCGAGGTCATCATCGATCACGTTGAGAACGAAGCTGGAGCCCAGGCGCTTACTGACCGCATAGTCGAGCATTGGCCCGGCTCCAAGACCATCATCATGCCCTGCAACGGCCTGGATTCCTATTACGCCGAGATGCACGGCCTCATCATCGGCTACGGCATGGGCGTAGCTTCGGGCAAGTAAAGTCCAACCAAGCAAAAATATGGGCGGGACAAAGCGACAGATGGCTCTTTGCCCCGCCCGTTTTACACGTCGGCTAGCTATTAAACCCATTAAACTTTAGATAGCTCATCAGGTACGCCTTCGAAACGAAGGATGAAACTGCACTGCGCACAAGCAGCGACTCACGCGTTACCTGATGCGCCGTATCGGGAACCGGCGTCTGCTCAACGGAAAACGCCGAACGAATCGATGCCTCGAGCTGATCGACCACATAATCGAAGGCAGTCGGGGCATCGTAGCTCAAACGCTGAATGTTGAAGAGTGCCTGCACCGCAGCAATAGGTAGCACCTGTTTAAAGAGGCAGATAGCGATCAGGCGGGCAATCTGCTCGCGGCCATATTGCTTTTTGACCGGAGCAGGCACCAGGCCGACCTTAACGTAGTTATTGATCATCGATGGCGTAATGACAGGGTGCTCAACGCAAATGGACAGCGGCTCCATCCACAGCGCAAGATACTCAATGACCTGGTCGCGGTAGAGCGTCACATTGGGCAACTGGTCATAGCGCGACAGACTCAACGTATTGAGTTTGCACACGATTTCGGACTGAATAAATGCATCGGGCAGCACAGTGGGCTGAATATCCTCAGGCTTAATACTGACCGACGAATCGGACATCGGAATAACGTGTTTAACGTGGTTCATAAAGGTCCTCCGTTCATTTTCTATATTGTATTCTAGGTTATCTAGTTTTGCATACCACATAGCCGGCAAGTAAAAGTGGTTGGACAACACATTGATGCATCGTCCAACCACTTTGTTTGAATATAGCAACCTTACATAAGATATATTATCGTACTTATCCGCGTAGAAAAGCGTATGCGCCGGTTGCCGCTATGGCTCCGTCAGAAACGGCAGTCACAACCTGGCGTAAACGCTTGGAACGGATATCGCCAGCTGCGAATAAGCCGGGCGTACGGGTGGCCATCGAATCATCGGTAACAATACCGCCGTCGGGAGCCAGATCGACTAGATGCTCGACAAGTTCGGTATGAGGTTGCGTCCCCGTAAAGACAAAAATGCCAAATGAGCCTGGTTCAAAAGACTCAGTGTGCATTTCACCAGTCGCATTGTCCTTGAACGTGATTGTCGTGGGCATCGCTTCACCAGAAAGCTCAACAATACTAGTTTGGTACCTAACTGAAATATTGTCCTTAACAAGCACCTTACTCACAACGCCCTCGGGTGCACGGAACTGATCGCGACGCAGCACGATGGTCACGCTGCTGGCAATGTCGGACAGGAACAGCGCCTCTTCGCATGCCGAATTGCCACCACCGATTACAAAAACCTGCTTGCCGCGGAAAAACATGCCGTCACATGTTGCGCAATATGAAACGCCACGACCGCGATACGTATCCTCGCCTGCGAAACCTGCCGGACGCGGCGTGGCACCCATGCAAGCGATAACGCTCGAGGCCAGCGTATCGCCCATATCGTGATGCACCGTAAACAACGCTGCATCGGCATCGTAATCGATACCCGTAACCATGCTCCATGAAACCTGTGCTCCCAGGCCCTCTGCATGCTGCTGAAAACGCTCGCCGAGTTCGGCGCCACTCAGGAGCGGGAAACCCGGATAGTTCTCGACCTCATTGGTTGTGGCGATCTGCCCTCCCGACATGCCCTGCTCAATCACGGTCGTCGTCAGGTTGGCACGCGCAGCATAAATGGCGGCAGCATAGCCAGCGGGGCCGCCACCGATAATCGCAACATCGATCGGCTTATCGGTAGTCATGAAGCGTCCTTTCGTCGAAACGTTGTCGTTCTTTGCGCTCATACCCAAATTTACGTGAACGTGACACTCATGCACTACAATGATAAATCCGTATTACAAAGCTGAAGGGGAGTTATCGATGGACCAGGCGCAGACGAGTGACGACGCTCCCCTGCTCACGCACAGCACTCCCCAATCGGAGCAAACCACGCTCCTGGCTCAGCAAAAACCTCTCGTGACCATCGTGCACGCCTCGGTCGGCTCAGGCCACAAGGCCGCCGCAAATGCGATTGCGCAGGCATTCGACCTCATCCGCGGCACCAATGGCATCCCCGAGGACGTTGAGATTGAAGTAATCGATATCCTTGATTTTGGACGTATTAAATTCGACGGCAATAAAACCGCGGCTTCTTTTACGGGAGCCACGCGCCCCATTTACGACCTGACCTGGCGATATACGCTTACGGGACATCTTCTCTGGGGTGGCGGAACGGCATGGTCGCGAATTATGTTCCCCGCCTTCAACGAATATATTCGTAGCCGCAGGCCCATAGCCGTGGTTGCAACGCACATCACAGCAGCCAATGTTGCCGTGGGCGCCCGCGTAATTACGGGTATCGATTATCCGGTCATCTGCGTACCGACCGACTACGAAGTCGAGGGATGGTGGCCCCACAAGGACACCGATTTATTCTGTGTTGCCAACGAATTTATGGCCGAAACGCTGCGTCCGCGCAAGGTGCTCGAGACAAAGATTCGCATTACCGGCATTCCTATTCGCGCCGGATTCGACACGGATTACGATCGCGAGGAAGAGCTAGCTAAGTTCAACCTCCCCACCGACAAGACCGTCGTGCTGGTAATGGCCGGTGCCAGCTTGCCTCAACCGTACGTTCGCTTTCGCGCGGAGATGGACCGCACCCTCCCCTTCCTACGCAGCTTCGAAGACATGCACTTTGTCTTTTTGCCGGGCAAGGATAAGGAATACGCCGCCCGCCTCAAGACGCTCTTCGATGCCATGAAGCTCGAAAATGTCACGGTGCTGGACTATGTCGACGACATGGCAGCGCTTATGCACGGCTGCGACCTGGCAATTCTCAAATCGGGCGGACTCACCGTCACCGAATGCCTGTGCGCACACCTGCCGATGATCCTGCTGGGCAAGTCCTATGGCCAGGAAAAGGCCAACACCACCATGCTCACCGGCATGGGCGCCAGCATGCATGTCACCACCGCACGAGAGCTCATCGTGACGTTGCGCCATCTCCACGATCATCCTGAGTCGCTCAAGGCACTGCTCATCAACGGCGAAGTTCTACGCCGCCCCCACGCAGCCGAAGACATAGCCATCGCAACCATGGAATTCGTAGGCAAACCCCAAAAGCGCAAACGAGCCTTCTGCCGCTTCTACTGGGGCGGCAAGCCTGCGCATATCCGCTAGCATTGGATTGTCCCCTGCTCGGCGGGAGCCGCCCATATATCATTCCATGCTCAAACATTCTCGCTGCGCTGCGAAACTGCGCGTGGAACGATATATGGACGGCTCCCGCCGAGCAGCTACGTTTACGCACTAGCAGCTACACCAGATTCCCTACCATTAGAACCTGCTAAGGCGATACCAGAAAATATAAAAACAGTAAGCCGATGCGACAAAGGAGGTGTCCCTTTATCGCATCGGCTTATTAGAAGAGTAAATAATTTTTTCAAGCGAGTAGCCGCCCGCCCGTCTCTCACACATATCGTTCCACGCGCAGTTTCGCAGCGAGCGAAGCGAAGCGAGAATGTTTGAGCATGGAATGATATGTGTGAGAGACGGGCGGGAGGGATACGAGCGCCCCCGCGAGAATGTTTGAGCACGGGATGATATATAGGCCCCTCCCACTGGTGAGCGGACGATTGAGTTTAAGCGATGCCGCTGGAGCCGAAGCCTCCTTTGCCTCGGTCGGTTTCGTCTAGTTCTTCTACTTCTATGAGGTTGACCGTGGGGACTTCTTGGATGACGAGTTGGGCTATGCGGTCGCCTTTGTTGATTTGGATGTCGTTGGTGGGATCCAGGTTGATGAGGATAACCTTGAGTTCCCCTCGGTAGTGGGCGTCGATGAGGCCCGGCGTATTGACTATAGACAGGCCCTGCTTGATGGCCAAGCCGCTGCGGGGCTGGACGAAGCCGGCGTAGCCGTCGGGCAGGGCGATGGCCAGCCCCGTAGAGACCAGACGGCGTTCGAAGGGCTTCAGGACGCAGTCCTCGTTGGAGCGCAAATCCAAGCCGGCATCAGTGGGATGGGCGTATTTGGGAAGCTCGACGGTGGGATCGAGACGCTTTATGTTGACGGTAATGTTGGGCATGGAATCACCTTAGCTTGTCGAGCTCTTGCAGAAACTCATCGACGTCTTTGAAATCGCGGTAGACCGAGGCAAAGCGGATGTACGCCACCTTGTCAATCTTGGCCAAGCGCTTGAGCACCATGTCACCCAACTCATGGGACGTGACGGCCGTCAGTGTGCGAGAGCGCAGCTCGACCTCGATGTCATCGATAATCTCATTGAGCTTCTTAGTGTCGATATCGCGCTTGATGGTGGCGCGCATCAAGCCGACGAGCAGCTTATTGCGATCGAACCGCTGCTTGGTTCCGTCTGACTTAATGACCTCGATTGGGTCTTCGCATCGCTCGAACGTTGTAAAGCGGTAGTTACACGAGCAACATTCGCGACGGCGCTTAATGGTGTTATTTGACTCCTGCATACGGGAATCAACGACGCGGGTATGTGCCTTGCCGCATTTGGGACAGCGCATGGTACCTCCTCTTAAACGATAACAAGGGTACCATGCGCAGCGCGATAATGATTACGAACGAGCAGGAACCTTAAGATGCGCACCGGCGGCGAGCGAACCATGCTCCAGATGATTGACGTTACGGATCATGTCGGAAGTCTCTTGCGTGGAAAGGCCTTCGATTGGATATTCCACGGCAAGCGACCAAAGAGAATCGCCAGTCTGAACGCGAATGGTCTCGTAAGTAATGTTGGAAACGGACTCGGCATACGCGGCGTGACGAGCGCTAAAGACCGAAGTAGCGAGGACAAAGAAGAGCGTAAGCGCAACGGCGACGGCGACAATCGTCGGAACCTTCAGGGCAACGCGGGCCGGCGCGACTACAGCCTGCTGATTGCGCGCAGGCTTTACGGTCAAAGGCTGAAAGCCGGAGCGGCCACCCTGAACAACCGTAAAAGTGGGTTCTGCAGGCGTCTCGAGCTTAAGGGCGAGGTTTCCCTGGACCATATTCGTTACGTTCATCATGTTCTCCTCTCGCGTGTTTTGCTGAGAACAGTTTTATCAAGCCGCGCGGACAAAAATGTCTAGCGCGAGAACGAATGTTCGGTTATTATTATCTTCGAACAGTTGTTCCTGTCAAGCATAATTCGAACATTTGTTTGACATGGGTAGAGAGGATGCCCTGATGGCTCGCAAAATTACCAAGCGTCAGCAGCAAATTTACGACTTCATCAAGGAATATCAGCAGGAGAAGGGTTATCCGCCCAGCGTGCGCGAGATGGCTTCTGCCGTGGGCCTTTCCTCCCCCAGCACCGTGCACGCCCATCTCTCTGCCCTGGAGGCGCGAGGGCTACTCAAGCGCGATGCCACCAAACCGCGCGCCCTGGAACTCTTTAACGAGGACGGTTCCTCTGTCTCAATTTCTAAATCTGACGAGCCCACCGCCCCTCGCGGAACGGTCTCGCTACCGCTCGTTGGTCGCGTCGCGGCTGGGATCCCCATTCTGGCCGAGCAGAATATCGAAGACACTTTTACTATCCCGACCGAAATCGCGACTGATCAGGGTTCCTTTATCCTTGAGGTGCATGGGAGCTCAATGATCAATGTCGGCATCTTCAATGGCGATTACATCATCGTCCGTGAACAAAAGAATGCCATGAACGGCGAAATTGTCGTGGCCATGATCGATGGTTCAGCGACCGTCAAGACGTTCTACAAGGAGCAGGGACGCGTACGCCTGCAGCCTGAGAATGACACCATGGAGCCTATCTATGCAACGAATCCCGTTATCCTGGGCAAAGTCGTCGGCTTGATGCGCCGGTTCTCGTAATGCAAAAACGCATCACCATCTTTGATACCGTCCGCGGGTTTACGATGATTTCTATGGCAGGTTTTCACGCTTGCTATGATCTTGCCTACCTGTACGGCTGGGATATGCCTTGGTTTACCCAGACTGTCTTTCAAGACGTCTGGCGCGCCAGCATCAGCTGGGTATTTTTGTTTATCGCGGGTTGGATGTGCACTCTTTCGCGCAACAATATCAAACGTGCCGCCAAATACGCCTTAGCAGCACTCGTTGTCTGGTTGGCAACAACACTTGTCTCAGTCGACGATTCGGTTAATTTTGGCATCATCTACTGCATGGCCGCATGCACCGGCATCGTGGCGTTGACCGATCCCGTCCTTAAGAAGATAACGGCGAGATGGGGCATGCCCCTATGCCTTGTGTTGTTCGCCCTCACCTGGAGCATCCCCAAAACGATCTACCCTGTCCCCTACCTGGCGTGGCTGGGATTTCCGAGCCCTGGGTTTGTCTCAGGTGATTACTACCCCATCATCCCGTTTATCTTTATGTATCTTGCAGGATACTTCGCCGCACACATAGCGCAGAGTATCGATAAGACCGTCCCTAGCTGGGCCTACGCCAACCCCCTGCCGGCGCTCGCCAGCCTTGGACGTCACGCTCTCCCCTTTTATCTGCTGCATCAGCCCATCATTCTGGGCATTTTGGAGCTCGTCTACTCGGTGCGATAACGCTCGAGCCGCGGTGCAATACGAGCCGGCAACTTCACCACAATGCGAACGCCGTCCTCGAGATATTCCTCATGCAGAAGGGTTCCCTGCTCATGCACCAGCGTGATGAGAGCGCCCTCGCGATACGGGATATCAGCGGAGAGCAACACATCGGTGGCAGCTGCCTCGCGAGCAATGCGATCGACGAGATCGTCGAGCCCCTCGCCCGTTTGGGCCGAGAACAGAACGGCCTCCGGATAGCGACGACGGAAACTCAATCGATCAACGCTATCGAGAAGATCGATTTTATTGAATACGGTCAGCGTTAAACGCTCTCCGGCGCCGATCTCATCAAGCACGCGGTCGACAGCCTCCAGCTGCCGCTCATAGTCCTCGTCAGACGCATCTACGACTTTGAGAATTAGATCGGCACCCAACACCTCGGAAAGCGTCGATTTAAAGGCATCGACCAGACCATGCGGCAGTTTTTGAATAAAGCCGACGGTATCGGTAATCGTCATGCCGCGACCGCCGGGCAGGCGATACGAGCGCGTCGTCGGGTCGAGCGTAGCAAACAACTTGTCCTGCGAAAGTACCGTAGAGCCGGTCAGACGATTGAGCAACGTCGATTTACCGGCATTGGTATAACCGGCTAACGCGACGCGAAACGCCGGTGACTCAATGCGGCTCTTGGATTGAACAACGCGGCGCTGTTCAACCTGCTTGAGCTCACGACGAAGCGCAGCGATCTTATTACGAATGAGGCGACGGTCGACCTCGAGCTGACTTTCGCCCTGACCAAAACGTGAGCCGATGCCGCCGCGCGTCTGCTCCTTGGCGAGATGGCTCCACATGCCACGCAGGCGAGGCAACAAATATTGAAGCTGTGCCAGCTGTACCTGCAGGCGTCCCTCACGCGTCTGAGCATGCAGGCCAAAGATATCCAAGATCAGTGCTGTACGATCGATAATCTTTACCGGCTCGCCCACGGCTTTCTCCAAATAGGATTGCTGCGAGGGGGTCAGGTCGTCGTCAAAAATAACGACATCGGCATCCATGCGATGCACCAGGCCGCAAAGCTCCTCTACCTTACCGGAACCGATAAACGATTTAGGATACGGCTTTACCAAACGCTGCGACAAGCGTGCCACGCACTGGGCACCAGCTGTGTGGGCAAGACGCTCCAGCTCATCAAGCGAGCGATCGAGCGGCCATGCATTGTCGCGCCACTCAACACCAACTAAAATGGCACGCTCGGGCTCGGGTGCCGTGGGAACAAGGGGGAAACGGGCCATTAGGCAGCCTCAATACGATGCAGGATATCCTCAACGACCTCATCGATCGTACATTCATCCATATCAAACCACACGATACGGTCATCGCGCTTAAACCACGAAAGCTGACGCTTGGCATAACGACGCGAACGCATCTTAATGAGTTCGCGGGCCTCATCCATGCTCATCATGCCATTGAAAGCATCGATGATCTCTTTATAACCAATTGCCTGCATCGACGTCAGGGCATCTCCCAGCCCCTGGTCCATAAGACCGCGGACCTCATCAACAAGACCCTGCTCAAACATCAGATTGACGCGCAGGTTAATGCGCTCGTAGAGCACCTCGCGATTACGGGTCAGGCCAACCCACAGCGCATGATAATGCTCGCGCGGAACACTAAACTGACTTTTTTTCTGTGCATAGGAGATACCTTCATCATGCATCTCGAGCGCACGAATCACACGGCGCACGTTATGGGGATGAATAACAGCAGCCGATTCTGGATCGCGCTCGGCAAGCAAGGCATGCAGTTCTTCCTCGCCAATACGCTCGGCAAGCTCCTGATAGCCCGCACGACGATCGTCCTCAAGTTCACCCGAGGGAAAGTCCATCTCATCGAGGGCGGCCTTGAGATACAGCCCCGTACCTCCGCAAAAAACCGGCAGGCAACCCGAACCAAGGAGACGTTCAACATGCGCGCGAGCGTCAGCCTGATAAAGCGCAGCAGAATATGCCACACCCGGCTCTACAATGTCAACGAGACGCAGCGGCGCCGTGCACTCATCGGGCGCCATCTTTGCGGTACCGATGTCCATGCCGCGATAGATTTGCATCGCATCGCACGACAGCACTTCGGACGAAAGACGAGCTGCCAAACGGTCGGCAACATCACTCTTACCAACCGCCGTCGGACCGACGATCGCAACGGCGGAAAGACCTGCCCCGGGAGCAATCATTAGCGCGGCTCGCCCACAACGGAGCCGGACAAATACCAGGTCTTGGCAATATCAACGTCAACATCAACGATCTTGCCAACAAGCTGATCGATACTGTACCCCTCGGGGATAGGCGCATGCACGGTCTGATTCTTGGGACTCTTGCCCAGCAGGACCGCGTCGTTCTTTTTACTCGTTCCCTCAATGAGCGCCGGAACCACAGTATGAAGCTCACCCTGGTTATACTCGTGTGCCGTGGTCTCGATAACCTTAACCAGGCGGTTGAAACGCTCGAGAATAACCTCATGCGGCGTAGGATCGTCAATCTCGGCGGCCGGGGTACCGGCACGCTTGGAATAGATGAAGGTATAGGCCTGAGCATAGCGGACCGTCTCGGCAAGTGAGAGCGTCTGCTCAAAGTCTTCTTCAGTCTCGCCCGGGAAGCCAACGATAATGTCGGTCGAGAGCGCGATATCGGGCATGCGGTTGCGAATGCGATCGACAAGGCCCAGATAGTCCTCGCGTGTATAACGGCGATTCATCTCTTTGAGGATCCGCGTCGAACCGGACTGGACGGCCAAGTGCAGCTGCGGCATAACGGCAGGCGTCTCGGCCATGGCGTCGATGGTCTCGGGCAGCAGGTCCTTGGGATGCGAAGACGTAAAGAAGATGCGCTCCACGCCCGTATCGCCCACGGCACGCAGCAGATCGGCAAAACGCGGCTTGCCAAACAGATCGCGACCATATGAGTTAACGTTTTGGCCCAACAGCGTAATCTCACGCACGCCCTGGCGTACCAAACCGGTCACCTCGTCGACAATCTCCTCGAAGGGGCGGCTCTTTTCGCGACCACGCACGTACGGCACGATGCAATAGGTGCAGAAATTATTGCAGCCTGTCATGATGGGCACCCAGGCGTGATACTGAGACTCGCGATGCCACGGCATGCTCATGGCATCCGTATCCTCATGCTCATTGGTACGGATATGACGCTTACCATCAAGGAACGCCTCGGCAATGAGCTCGGCCACATGCGCGATGGAATGTGTACCGAAGATGACGTTGACGTTATCGACGTTGGTGAGCAGGCCCTCGCCATCGCGCTGCGCGATGCAACCGCCAACGGCAACCACGCGCTTGCCCGAAGGCGAAGGCGGCAGGCTTTTGCAGGAATTGCACTGACCGTACAGGCGAGTATCGGCGGCCTCGCGCACGCAGCACGTCATGAAGACAACGATATCGGCATGCGCAGGATCGAGCGCCATGAGGCAGCCATATGAATCAAGCAGACCGCTCACACGCTCGGAGTCGTGCTGATTCATCTGGCAGCCAAAGGTGCGGATAAAGTAGGTTTTACCGGCAAGAATATCGCGTACGGAACGCTGGTCCATGTGCATAAGTCCTAACGATGGGGAGCAAAACGAGGCAATCAGAAGCTATGCCACAGGCTTAACATCATCCATGACGACGTTATCCATAGCAGCTCGATTGATCTGGTGAACGTAGATAGAAAGACGGATGGCAGTGCGCGACTCCCCGTTAATGAGGATGTCGGAGAACACGGGCGCGCAGGAAATATCAAAACCGGTTGGAATCAAAAAACCGCGCGCGATAGCCACGGCCTTAATGGCCTGGTTGACGGCACCGGCGCCGACACACTGGATGTTGACGGGTACACCATCCTTGACCATGCCGGCGATGGCGCCGGCAACGGACGCGGGCGATGATTTGCTTGATACCTTCAGGCAATCCATGAAGAAACTCCTGCATTTAAAAGTACGTTTTAACTGCAATAACTGTATCGTACCGAGTGGACTCGGTAAAGGCACTATTCCTCTTTGGCAAGATCAAAGGTCACGGTGATTCGATCACGCGAAACACGGATCTTTGGGTCGCCGCAAAGGTTGAGATAGTACCGGGCGGCAAGGTCATTAAAGTCGCGTTCCACAGCGCGCGAAAACTGTGCCATGTCGTCCTTGGCAATACGTAGCCCGCGACGATCCTTCGCGAGATCGACAGGAGCCGGCGCATGCGAGGACGAATCACGCTCGCGCAGCAGACGCGCGGTCACACCGCGAACGGGCTTAATCTGCCCTGCTAAAATGCGATGGGCCGTGCGCTCGGACATCTCAAGACCCAAACCCGAACAAATACGGATAAAGTCCTCGGCATCAGAAGCAAGGCCTAAACGATCGACAACCGGAAGCTCACTCTCGTCATCAATGAACAGGAGACGAGACGTATCGAGCCGACTTGACGCTTGAGCATAAAGGGTCGCGGCAATCTCAGACGGAGAACCAAGATAGACATCGCAACCACGCAACTCCTCGAGCGCAAACTCACAAGCAGCGCGAATAATATTATGTGGACCGCGAGCGCAGACATAACGTCCGCCCTCATCCTTGACGGCCTGGGGCCAGCTGGACTGATCGGCACGCTCACTGAGGCGGTCGGCCGCAACGCTCACCTTGAAGGCTGAACCAAGATCGACGCCGGACGTGACCACACGGGCCTCGTCGGCGTTCTGCTTGATCGAAAACAATGCCATGCCACGACCGTGAACGCCCCAACGGTCCATCTTCATGCTCTCGAGCTTGGAGGTAACGCGGGCATCAAAGATTCGCTCTTGCATATCCTGCGGAACGCCAGAACCGTTATCCAGAAAGACAAGCGTGCGGACGCCATCTTCCTTGGTCGTGGCGAGATAGACCTTGTCGGCGCCGGCATCGCGAGCATTACGGAGCATTTCGATGACGATGTCCTCGACATGCTGAATGTCGTGCTTAGCCTGGCGCCGCTCGGCCTCTGAAACGCGGAGGCGGACATACCCCTCGCCAAGGTTCTCCTCGACGCGAAGGTTGCCCTCCCCCGACATCGACGCGATAAATGAGATGAGCTCGTTCGCGTCGCTCATGTTATTTAGCGATATCGACAGCGCGGCTCTCGCGAATCACGACGACGCGCACCTGACCGGGATACTCCATCTCTTCCTCGATCTGATGGGCGATATCGTGAGCCAGAACCGTGGACTGGGCATCGGAAATCTTGTCCGGCTGGACCATGACGTGGACCTCGCGACCGGCCTGCATGGCATAGGTACGTTCGACGCCGTCATGGGAGTTGGCGATCTCCTCGAGCTTCTCAAGACGCTTGATGTAGTTCTCGGCAGACTCGCGACGGGCACCGGGGCGAGAGGCAGAGACAGCATCGGCGGCCTGCACCAGGACATCGAGCACCGTGTTGGGGTCGACATCGGCATGGTGAGCCTCAATAGCGTGGACGATAACGGGCTTCTCGCCATAACGGCGGGCAAGCTCGGCGCCGATGACGGCATGCGGACCCTCGACGTCGTGGTCAATTGCCTTGCCCAGGTCGTGCAGCAGGCCGGCGCGCTTGGCGGTCACAACGTCCAGGCCAAGCTCGGAAGCCATCACGCCGCACAGATCAGAGACCTCGAGGGAATGCTGAAGCACGTTCTGACCAAACGAGGTACGGTAGCGCAGGGCACCAAGGGTCTTGACGATCTCGGGGTGCAGATCGTGGATGCCGGTATCGAAGGCAGCCTGCTCGCCAGCCTCGCGCACGCGCTGCTGAACCAGGTCGGCAGCCTTGTGATACATCTCCTCGATGCGGGCGGGGTGAATGCGGCCGTCGGCGATGAGGTTCTCGAGGGCGACACGGGCGGTCTCACGACGGACCGGGTCGAAGCTCGAAAGAACGACGGTCTCGGGCGTGTCGTCGATCACGAGGTTGACGCCGGAAACCTGCTCGAAGGTCCGGATGTTGCGACCCTCGCGACCGATGATACGGCCCTTGAGGTCATCAGAGGGAATGTGCACGGAGGTAACGGTGACCTCGGCAGTGTGATCGGCAGCGCAGCGCTGAATCGCCAGAGACAGAATCTCCTGGGCGGTCTTGTGGCACTCGGCGCGAACCTGCTGTTCGGACTCGCGAATGATCGTGGCGGCCTCGTGGGTGACCTCGCCGCGAACCTTATCGAGGAGCTCCTTGTGGGCGTCCTCGCGGGTAAGGTCGGCGATACGCTCGAGCTCGGAGGTCTGCTTTGCGCAGAGCTCCTCGAGCTCACGGGAGCGCTTCTCGACCTGACCGGCCTGGCTGGACAGCTGATGCTCGCGCTTGTCGAGAGCGTCGTTGCGGCGATCGAGGGATTCCTCGCGCTGCATCACGCGGTTCTCGAGCGTACGAATCTCGTTCTTACGCTGCTTGTCCTCGGCCTCAGCGGCCTGCTTGTTCTTGATGATCTCCTCTTTAGCCTCGAGCAGAGCCTCTTTTTTGAGGGTCTCGGCCTGACGCTTAGCATCACCGATCAGGGACTCAGCCTGTGCGTGTGCCGACTGGATTTTTTCGTCGGCCTCGTGAAGACTGCCCTGCTTGGCGGTGCGCATGTAGGCAATGGCGGCGATGGCACCCAAAATGATGCCAACGAGCGCTGCGATGATAGGCATGCTCACTCCTTTTTATGGATTCGTTACACAACAAAGCGAACCGTCCTTACGAACGGCTCGCGACATTTGAGTAATATGGGCGCAGCTTATGCGGGTCGGATACAGATAAACATATAAACAAACTCATCACAGATGAGCACATATCACAAAGCAAATGACAGTGTTTATCGTACGTTGAACCACAACAACTGTCAAATAAATGGCCCCAGCACGGCGGCTAAAACGCGGTGAACGGCAGGGCCACAAAACGCATACGCCTAAACCGCACATTCCTCACGTTCGGCATCGAGACGTGCCTTAACGGCATCGGCGGCGATGTGATACGAGAAGCCCTTGCCCATCAAAAACCGAACCAGTTTTTCGAATCCGCGCGTCTCTGGAACACGCCGCTTGGCGAGCAGGGCTGACGCACGCGCCAAATCGTCTTCGACGGCAAAATAATCCTCGGGATAACCGGGAATGTCATCGAGCACGACATGACGGCGCTTGAGCTCGGTCTCGATTTTACGCTGTCCCCAACCGCGCCGCTTGCGTTCCTCGATAAAGTACGAGCAAAAGCGGTTCTCGTCTAAAAAGCGATACTCGGTGGCGCGCTCGACGGCGAAATCGATCGCGGGCTGGCGAAAGCCGTAGCGAGCCAGCTTGTCACGGACCTCACCCGTCGCATGGTCGCGTCGCGATAGCATCTCGGTCACCATGGTAAGTGCACATTTACGCTCGATGAGCTGCACCGCTTCACGAAAGTTATCCCAATCACAGGGAAGATCGGGGCGATTTTTGACATACAGGCGCGCGACCCGCACGGGAATCCAAATGGACCGCTCAAAACCGCCCTCAAGCTCACAATCGATATGTGCGCAAGGCTTTTTGGACGCATACCCGCTCGAGAACGAGGAGGCCGCCTTCGTATCGGGAAAGACGACCGTGGCCTCAGTCACCGTATACGACATGAGCGTAACCGCTACTCGTCGTCATCATCGAGCATGGCGGAACCATCGATGGCATAAAGCTCGTCAAACTCCTCAGGCGCAGGCTGATCGGTCAGCTCGACCTCGGACGGAGCATCGTCATCAAACTCAAGCCCGCAGGCAAGGCGGACCTTATGCTCAATCTCGTCGGCGCAATCGGGGTGTTCGCGCAGGAACGCCTTGGCGGCCTCGCGACCGTTGCCGAGCTTGTCCTCGCCATAGGCAAACCAGGAGCCCATCTTCTTGCAAATGCCGCACTCGACAGCCATGTCCAGAATCGAGCCCTCCTTAGAGATGCCCGTACCGTACATAATGTCGAACTCAGCAGAACGGAACGGAGCTGCCACCTTGTTCTTAACGACCTTGGCGCGCACGCGGTTACCGATAACCTCATCCTTAAGCTTAATGCTGTCGATGCGGCGAATGTCGATACGCACCGAAGAGAAGAACTTAAGGGCGCGGCCGCCCGTCGTGGTCTCGGGGTTGCCGAACATGACGCCGATCTTCTCTCGCAGCTGGTTAATGAAGATGCATGTCGTGTTGGACTTGGACAGCGAGCCGGCGAGCTTGCGGAGCGCCTGACTCATCAGACGAGCTTGCAATCCGACCGTGGTATCGCCGATCTCTCCCTCGATCTCGGCACGCGGGGTCAGCGCGGCGACGGAGTCGACGACGATGGCATCGATGGCGCCGGAACGCACGAGCATGTCAACAATCTCGAGCGCCTGCTCACCCGTATCAGGCTGGGAAATCAGTACCTCGTCGATATCCACGCCAATGCGCGCGGCATACGTGGGATCGAGCGCGTGCTCGGCATCGATAAATGCCACCACGCCACCCATTGCCTGGGCTTCGGCCAGGATCTCGAGCGAAAGCGTCGTCTTACCGGAGGACTCAGGACCGTAAATCTCGACGATACGACCGCGCGGCACACCGCCGATACCCAGAGCGGCATCGAGTGCCAGAGCGCCCGTGGGGATGGCCTCAACCTCAAGCTCGGGGCCGCCGTCACCATACCTCATGATGGAGCCTTGACCGAACTTCTTCTCGATCTCGGCCTTGGTGGTGGCGATCATCTCATCGCGCTCTTTACCCGTCGTGCGAGCATGAACGGTACGTACGGGACCTGAATTCTTGGCCATGAATAGCCCTCCTCTTAACAACCTGCATCGATAATAAACGAACGGCTGTTCGTGGTCAACCGTTCAGGCCAATCATATGCAGGCAGTCTTTCCAAAACCCAACCAAACGCCGACCAAACACTGACCAAATGCTTGATCACAAAGGGCCGAATAAGAACAAGGAAGGCAAGAATACACCTATAACCAGCGCAAACGCTAAATTCGTCAGGGGTCCCTATCTCCACAATTAAGGGGCCCGAAGGCCCCTTAAAACACGTCTATTCCATAGAGTTGAGCACAAGGGCAATGCGTCCCAATGCCTCCGCGACCGCATGGGCACGAACACACGAACGGTCGCCCTCATAGTGGCAGCGCACAGAGTCCACGACCGGCACTTCCCCATCAGCCGCGCGATACGCCCAGCCAATATAGAAAGTGCCAGCCGGATCGTCCTCAGTGCCGCCGCCGGGGCCGGCATAACCCGTTGCGCTCACTGCAATATCGCTCTGGTACAGCTCCAGCGAACCCGCCGCCATCTCGCGCGCGGTCTGATGCGACACCGCGGTATAGCGGTCGAGCGTCTCCTGATCAACACCCAAAACGCGATGCTTGATCTCATCGCAGTAGGTCACCGCACCGCCACGCAGCACCACCGAGGCGCCCGGGATATCGGCAATCGTCGAGGCGATCATACCTGCTGTCAGCGACTCAGCCGTCGAAACCGTCACGCCCCGAGCGCTCGCGCGCTCGACAATATGACGCGCCAGCTCCTCGTTATGTGCGGAAATCTGATCAAAAGAGTCCGTCATACCCACCAGGACCTAGATCGAAAAGACGATCTTGCGGCAGTTCCAGAAGTATTGGGCGCCCGAGATAACGGTCAGGACAACGGCAACGGCGTACAGGAAGCGCGACACCGAGTAGATGCCGAGCGTCAGCGCCAGCGGGCCAAGGTGCAAGCCGGCCATCGCAAAGACGCACAGGTAACCGCAGATGGAGACCATCGTGGTCGCCGTCTTGTACTTGCCAAGCTTATCGGCGGCAACGACCACGCCGGCGGCACTCGCAACCATGCGCAGGGCGCTTACCAACAGCTCGCGGAACAAGATAATGAACACGGACCAAACCGTCACGGTGCCAAAGTCCAAGAACAGCAGCAAGGCCGAGAACACGAGCAGCTTATCGGCGATGGGGTCCAAGAACTTACCGAAATCGGTAATCTCGTTGCGCGAGCGCGCCAGGTAGCCGTCGACCTTATCGGTGCACGACAGGATCACATACAGAATGAAGGCAGCGGCGGCGAGCGGGCCGTCGAAGGTGCTCCAATCTGTACCGGCAACACTCGTGTGAGAAAGCGCCGACACGATCATGAACACCGGGATAAAGACGATGCGAACGCACGTCACGATGTTGGCGGGCGTCCAAACACTCGTCAGTTCCTTATTGCTCTCGTTTGCCACGATGCTCTCCTACTCCACAACATGGCCGATAAGCTCATAGCAGAAGCTATCGGTAAACTCGACCGTCAGAATATCGCCCACGGACGCCTCGCTGGCGTCCAAGTGCACCGCGCCATCGGAATCGGGCGCCTGGAACCAAGCATGGCCGATCAGCTCGGCGCCGTCCTCGGTCTCCTCGATGCCGTCGACGATCACCTGGGCGCGCTCGCCCACATGTGCGGCGGTGGCGGCAAAACCGAGCGACTCGGCCAGGTCCATGGCCTCCTGGGCGCGCTCGAGCTTGACCTCCTCATCGACCTGACCCTCCATCTTGGCGGCCAGGCTGCCCTCCTCCTGCGAGTAGGCAAAGACGCTCGTGTAGTCAAAGCCGACGGTGTCCATAAAGTCGATAAGGTCGCGGAACTCGTCGTCGGTCTCGGTCGGGAAGCCGACCATGGCCGTGGAACGGATCACGATGCCGGGGATACGCTCACGCAGATCGCGGAACAGGTCCTCGAGCTCCTGGCGCGAACCAGAACGGCGCATAGCCTTGAGGATGCGCGCGTCGCAGTGCTGCACGGGGATATCGATATAAGGCAGCACCTCGGGCGTATCGCGAATCGTATCGATAAGCTCGTCGGTCATGCCCTCGGGCTGCAGATAGAGCACGCGGACCCAGACGTTGTGCGGGCGCACGGCCTCGGCGACGGCACGCAGCAGCTGCGCCAGATTGCGCGGCGAGCCATCGGCGACGTCCTCGTCGGCAAAGTCGGTACCCCAGATGCCCGTGTCCTGGCCGATCAGCACGATCTCGCGCACACCGCCGGCAACCAGGTCGCGCACCTCGGAGATAATGCTCTCGGCATTTCGCGAATGATAGCGACCGCGAATATAGGGAATCATGCAGAAGCTGCAGAAGCGGTTGCAGCCATCGGAAATCTTGACGTAGGCGACAGCGCCCTCGACGGTGCGCTTGACCTGCGGAATATAGGCGGCAATCTCGCGCTCGACGCCCAGCACGCCATCGATGACCGCCACGATGCCATCCTCCTCGTCGGCCTTCACAAAGGCAGCGACCTCGGGCAGCTCATCGGGCAGGTCGTCGCCATAGCGCGACGGCACACAGCCGCACATGACGATGGGGCAAGAACGAACGCCGTCCTGGACCTCGTTGGCGAGCTCGAGCGTGGTCTCGATGCTCTCGGACGTTGCGGAGGCAAGGAACGAGCACGTATTGACGATGGCGATATCGGCATCCTGCGGGTCGAATGCCTCCTCGTAGCCTGCGGCGGTCAAAAGAGAACGCATGCGGTCGGTGTCAACCTCGTTCTTAGCGCACCCGAGGGTGATGTAGAGCACGGAGCCCAACGGTGTATCCATGTTGGAGAGCGGTCCTTTCGAATGATATTAGCGGTAGTTGGTGAACTGCAGCGGCTGGCCGTAGTCCTGGTCGCGCAGGAACTGGATCACGGTCTGCAACGCGTCCTTCGAAGCAGAGGAAACACGCAGCTTGTCGGCCTCGATAGTCACCTTGACCTTGAGCTTTTGATCCTTGATGTCCTTGTTGATCTTCTTGGCGGTCGCCTGGTCGATGCCCTCGACGATATGGCCGAGCACGCGCACGGTGCCGCCCGATGCCGCCTGCGGAGCATCCCACGAGACAGCCTTGAGGTCAATGCCGCGCTTGATGAGCTTGGAGCTCAGCACGTCGATAATCTGCTTGGAGACAAAGTCGGCCGGGGCGTTGATCGTAAAGAGCTTGTCGCCCTTCGAAAGCTCGATCGTGGCGCCGGAATCCTTCAGGTCATAGCGCTGGGAAATCTCGCGCGTGGTTTGCTGGAAGGCGTTGTCGACCTCTTGCATGTTGACCTCGGACACGACGTCGAAGCTGGAATCTTTAGCCATGATGTTTCCTTTCGCGTACGAGCGGCTTAGTAGCTATCGTACGAATAGTCGGTAGAATCGGTGGGCGTCTGGCCGTCAGTTGCGGTATCGGCGCCATCCGTGGACTGGGCATCGGTGCCGTCGGTGGTGTCGGTACCATCAGAACTTTCACCATTCTCGGAACCAGTCGTCTCCTTCTTGGGAACGGTGATCGTCACACGCGCCACGCCCGAGGTCTTGGTATCGTAACGGACCTTTTCGCCGTTCTTGGTAACGGTGACATCGGAAGGCTTGGACGTGGTGATCTCGATCGAGGACTCAGGCGTGTACTCCTGCTCAAAGGGGCCAGTCGCCTGGGCGCCATAGACCGACTTGCCATCGACCTTGACCTCAATCCAGGCGGTCTTTCCCTTGGCAACGGAGACCTTGACCTTCGTTACCTCGTTTTCTTCCTTTTTAGCCGTCGTCTTGGTGGCGTCCGAATCGGTCGACTCATCCGTCGCCTCATCGGTGTCTTCGTCCTCGTCGACCGTTTCGGTCTTCTTAGAAGACTTCTTGGGCGTCGTCTTGGTAGCAGTGGGCGTCTCGGGCGTGGTCTCGGGCGTCGAAGATGCGCAGCCGCGCAGAAGTACCACGATGAGCACGATCAGCAGCAACGCCACGGCACCGATGCCGGCGTAGACGATACGCGGATCGAGACCGTTGTTTTGAGGAGTACGGGAACCGCCGCGTCCACGACTGGAACTGCTGCGGCCGCCTCCCTGAGGCATACGACCACGATTGCTGTCGGAACGGCCGAGATAGCCACCCTGGCCCTGAAGGCTGCGCTGACCCGAGCGGGGCGCAAGTTCACCGCGGCCTTGATAGCCACGCTGGCCCGCACGCGGAGCCGAAGAGCGCTGGCCATACGGCTGTGATTGAGAGCGAAGACGCGGCGTCACCTGCGTGGCATCGGCGTCCGCATAGCCGCCGAGAGCACGACCGGCAGAGACACCACGGTAGCCACGATCGGAATAGCCGCCATCTCCGTAGCCGACACGGGGATCGCGCACCACACCGCGGGCAGCGGGAAGCGCACGATCGTCGGGCATAGGCGTGCTGCGGAAACGATCGCGCTGAGAACGGATTTCCTCACTGGACCCCGTCTCGGTAATATAGCCAGCCTGCTGCGGACGCTGACCATAACGCGTTGAGCGACCACCCTGAACCATCAGGAAGCGCCCGTTATCGACAGAGGAACGCGAATTGACGTAGCCGGCGGCGTCCTGGAAACGACCGCCCTGCTGCGACGTCTCGCGTTCGTATGCCATCAGTTCGTCAAAGTAGGCATTGACGACCTCGCGCGGATTGAGGCCCAAAAAACGAGCATAGCTCGAAATCATGCCCTGCGCATAGCCGCGTGGCGGCATCGAAGCAAAGTTACCGGTCTCGAAAAACTCGATGATCTGCGGCCTGATTTTGATGGTGTTGGCGACCTGCTGAATGGAAAGGCCCATTCGGCGACGCTGCTCGAGCAGCATGTCACCAAAGCGTGCAGCCATCAGAATCCTCCAAACTCACGATCTTCACGTGCCATCTCGGCGTCGACAGATTCCAGCGCGGAAAGCCCCTCCTCGTCCAACAGGACCTCGCGCGGCTTGGAACCGTCGGGCGGGCCGACGACACCCTTTTCTTCCAGCATGTCCATAATACGCCCGGCACGCGCATAGCCAACCTTCAGGCGGCGTTGCAGGCCAGATGTGGAGCCCAGCTGCGATTCCACCACAATATGGGCGGCTTCCCAAATGAGCGGATCATCGTCTTGCGGCTCAGCGACTCCGGTGCGGACAATGCCGCCGCCACCAGCCATGGACATGGAAGCGGGCGCCACGGCGGACAGAATCTCCTCGTGGTAGTCGGGCTCGCTCTGCGACTTGACGAACTCGACAATCTCGTTGATTTCGTCGTCCGAGACAAAGCAGCCCTGGATACGGCGGGGCTTGCCCCAGTCGACCTTGGAGAACAGCATGTCGCCCAAACCGGTGAGCTTCTCGGCACCCATCTGGTCGATGATAACGCGCGAGTCGATGCCCGTGGCGACGTTAAAGGCAATGCGGTTGGTGATGTTGGCCTTGATAAGGCCCGTCACCACGTTGGAGCTGGGGCGCTGCGTGGCAACGATAAGGTGAATACCGGCGGCACGGCCCAGCTGTGCAATACGCACGATCGAGGCCTCGACATCCTTACCGGCAACCATCATCAGGTCAGAGAGCTCGTCAATGATAATGACCAGGTAGGGCATCTTTTGCGGCGGGTTGTCGTAATGCTCAAACTCGCCGGCGGCCTGCTTTTCGTTATAGGTCGAAATCTTACGGACGTTGAGGCGTTCGAATACCTTCAGGCGGCGCTCCATTTCGGACACGGCCCACTGCAGGGCGCTCGCGGCCTGCTTGGGCTCGGTCACCACGGGCACATAGAGATGCGGCAGACCGTTATAGCCCGCAAGCTCGACGCGCTTGGGGTCGACCATGATCAGGCGAACGTCCTCGGGAAGGGCGCGCATGAGCAAGGTCGTGATGATGGAATTGATCATCACCGACTTACCAGAACCGGTCGTACCAGCGATCAACAGGTGAGGCATCTTGGCGAGGTCGGCGACGACCGGCGTGCCCTCGGCGTCGCGGCCGATGGCAAGCTCGAGCGGACCGCCCTTCACATAGGGCAGCACGTCGCCCAGATTGACGTTCTGGCGCTTGCGGTTGGGAATCTCGATGCCCACGAGCGAGGTGCCGGGGATCGGGGCAAAGATACGAACCGACTGGGCGGCGAGCGAAAGCGCAATATCGTCCTCGAGGCTCGAAATCTTGCTCACGCGCTCGCCCTCGCCAGGTTGCAGCTTAAAGGTCGTCACCGTGGGGCCGGCGATCCAGCCGACCACGCGGGCACTGCGGCCAAACTCAAGCAAGGTGGATTGCAGTGACTCAGCGGTCTGCTCCAGCTCCTTATCCGAAGACGCGGCAGAAGCCGACTGCGGGTTGGCATGTAGGATTTCGAGCGGCGGAAGCTTGAGGCCGTCCTCTTCTTCGCCCTCGTTATCTGCGGCGCCGCCGTCCGCTCCCCCATCACGAGTCGCAGCCGATTCGACAGCACTCGTGGCAGGCGCATCGGCAACCTTGGGATGCTTTAAGAAGTCGGGAATCTGAGGTGCGGCCGAAACAGGGTTCACGGCAAACGGCGGCTCGGACTCGTCAACCTTGTCCGGATCGTCCTCCATCGAAAGCTGTCCAGTGACCTGCCCGCGCTTGGCGTGGCGACGCGGCAGCAAGGTTGTCTTGGCGGTCTCGAGCGGAGCCTCGTCGTCCTCGTCGTCACCCTCGGTGAGCTCAATCTCGCTATCGGACCAAGACGGGTCGGGCTCACTTGTATTCAACTTGGGTGTGGCCTTGCCCTTCTTGGCATGGCGGCGCGGCAACAGCGTTGTCTTGGCCCGCTCGGCATCCACGGCATCGGACACGTCAACAAACGGATCCTCGTCCTCGTCGTCATCGTCCAAAACCGGGTCCACATCGTTGCCCATGACCGTGGTCACGGCAGCATCGGAGCCCTTTTGACGAAGAATGCTCAGGTGCGAACGGGCAACGCCGGGCACCGACAGGGCTTCGTCGTCACCCCAAGGGCTGGCGTTGACATCGGCACGACGGCGTTCGGCAAAATCTGCCGCACGATCGCGGGCAGAGCGCAGCACACCGCCCACCGAAAAGCCAATGATGACAAAACCAACGACGACCAGACCCAACAGGACCACCATCGCGATAGGCTTACCCAGGGCATTCTGCAGCGCACTCGCAATAAACGCACCAATGTAGCCACCCGACACGGAAAGGTTCTGCGGCGTAAACATAAGGTCGCACGAATCGCTCGTGCCCGGCACCATCAGCGAAAGAATGGAGACGACGGCGATAAAGACCACGGCGCCGCCCGCAACAGAGCGCACGTTGAGCGGCGAGTCCTCACCCAAAAAGAGCGTGGCGGCAAACAGCAAGATGACGATCGGCAGCACGTAGGCGCCCAGGCCAAAGCCCAGGTGATAGAACCCGGCAACAGCAGCCGTCACGGGCGCTGTTGCCGGTGAGATCACGGCAATGAAGGACGCGATCGCCAAAACGGCAATGACCACGCCGGCGATATCGCGATTGGCCGAAGGCTCGACCAAGGGCTCAAAATCGTCGAAGTCTGCCTCATGGCCCTTATTGGCACGCAGATGGGAACCGGCACCCTTAGCAGATGCCGGTTGGTTGTTGGCTTTATTGCCTTTGGCGTTTTGTGCAGATCCGCGCGCCAAACTAAACCTCCATGACGACCGGGATGATCATCGGACGGGTGCGCGTACGGCTCCAGATAAAGTTAGAGAGCGAATCGCGCACGGCCTTGCGAATGGCATCGGAACCGCTGCTGGTAAAGCTAAACTTACCCTTCTCGATCGTCTTCATAATGGACGCGGAGGCATCCTCGGAGAACTGGTCGTCGATGGCAAACGAGACGCCGCGGCCCGAGAACTCGATGGCCTCGATCTTCTTGTGTTTGAGGGAGACGATGGCAACGGCCGTGACCATACCGTCGTTGGCGAGCTTCTGGCGATCGCGCAGGACGATGGGGTCGGTATCGCCGATACGCAGGCCGTCGACGTAGACGACGCCGGACTCGACGGGCGTACCGCGCTTGACGATACCGCCGCGCATCTCGAGCGTGTCACCGTTATCGAGGATAAAGATATGATCGTCCTTGAGACCCATCTTGCGGGCCAGCTGGGCATGGGCGCGCAGATGCACGGCCTCGCCGTGGACCGGCATAAAGTACGTAGGCTTGGCCATGGCCATCAGAAGCTTGAGCTCCTCCTGGCTACCGTGACCCGAGACGTGGACGAGAGCGCGGTTCTTATCCCACACGTCGCAGCCGAGCTTGGCCAGGCTGTTGACGACCTGCTGGACGGCCTTCTCGTTGCCGGGAACGGGAGTTGCCGAGAGGATAACGGTATCGCCCTCGTGGATGGAGAGCGTCTTGTGCTCGCCATTGGCCATGCGGGACAGGGCCGACAGCGGCTCGCCTTGCGAACCAGTGCACATGACGACGATCTTGTCGTCAGGCAGGTTATCAATATCGAAGGCATCGATGATATCAGCGTCATCGATGTTGAGGTAACCGAGCTCGCGCGCCACGCGGGTGTTCGTGAGCATGGAGCGACCGGTCACAACGACCTTACGGCCGCACTTGCGGGCGGCATCGCAGATCTGCTGCAAACGATGGATGTGGCTCGAGAACGATGCGACGAACACGCGACCCGGGGCGTTCTTGATGGCGTGCAGCAGGTTGGGACCAACCTCGGCCTCGGACTTGGTAAAGCCGGGAACCGTGGCATTGGTGGAGTCGGAAAGCAGCAGGTCGATGCCCTGCTTGGCAAAGCGGCTGATAGCGGCGTAGTCGGGCGTGACGCCGTCGATGGGCGTCTGGTCGAGCTTAAAGTCGCCGGTGTGCATAACGGTGCCCTGATTGGTGCGGATGAACACGCCCAGAGCGCCGGGGATGGAGTGCGTCATCGAGAAGAAGTCGAGCGAGATGCCGCCGAGGTTGACATGGCTGCCGCCCTTGACCTCGCGGAACTTAGGCGCGCGGATGCGGAACTCGGAGAGCTTGCCCTCGATAAAACCGAGCGTCAGCTTGCTCGAGAAGATGGGCACCTTGTTGTTGAGGTCCTGCAGCAGATACGGAAGCGATCCGGTGTGGTCCTCGTGGCCGTGAGTGACGACGATACCACGGAGCTTCTCCTCGTTCTCCAGAACATAGGTGTAGTCGGGAAGCACCAGGTCGATACCAGGCTGGGAGTCATCCGGGAACATGAGGCCGGCGTCGACGAGCACCATGTCGTCGCCGCACTCGAAGACCGTCATGTTCTTGCCGATGCCGTCAAGGCCGCCAAGCGGGATGATCTTCAAGGGAGATGATTTTTTAGCTGCCATAAGTGAGTGTTGTTTCCTTTCTTCGAAACGGGTCTGGAACAACCGACGGGGCGCTTCTGGCAAACCGACCGCCGGGAACGTACAAACATGCATCACAGAGTCGATGCAGTAACCACAGTATGATACCCATTTGAACCAATACAGACCACCCATGCATTAAAGCCCCATCTGAACCGGTCTATCCCGCCGGTTTCCCGTGGGGCGGGCACTGATGAAGTTTCCTGCTCTACAGTCCTGCTCACGACGGAGGCCACATTAAGTGGCCTCCTGTTCGTGCGGAACTCGCGATAAACTTCATCAGTGCCCGCCCCACGGGAAACCTGCCAAAAAGGGACAGGTTTATTTTGGTCGGTTTTATCTGGGAAGATGCTGCTGCGGCTATCTACAGATCTGAAATCTGACTACTGAATAGACTGTCTAACTAAATAGCGAGCGGCACTAACCAGTCCTTTTGCTTGCGCCCGGGAGGGCCGCATATGAAGTTTATCGCGAGTTCCGCACGCAAAGGAAAGCACTTAATGTGCTTTCCGTCTTGCGCAGGACTGTAGAGCAGGAAACTTCATATGCGGCCCTCCCGGGCGCAAGCAAAAGGGCGACCCCTGTCCGGAGTCGCCCTTGTTGAGCTGCTTATGTGCGGCTGTTACTCGGCGTCGTGGTGACGGCGGGGCTTGCGGCCTCCGTTGTCGCCGGGACGGCGCGGACGGTCGCTGCGCTCGGAGCGCTCGCGACGCGGACGCTCACGGCGCTGGAAGTGCTCGCCGTCGCCCTCGGAGGCACCCTCGGCACGAGCCGGGGCCTCGGGCTTGTCCAGACGATCGAGCGAGATCTTGCCGCGATCGTCAACCTCGATGACGACGACCTTGACCTCGTCGCCCACGTTGAGGACATCCTCGACCTTCTCCACACGACCCTTTGCGACGCGGGAGATGTGCAGCAGGCCGTCCTTACCGGGCAGCAGGTTGACGAAGGCGCCGAAGGGCTGGATGGAGACCACGCGACCGGTGTACTCCTCGCCCGGCTCGGGAACCTTGATGATGAGCTTGATGCGCTCGACGGCCTGATCGACAGACTCGCCGGTGCCGCCGACAAAGACGGTGCCGTCCTCCTGGATGTCGACCGAAGCGCCGGTTTCGTCCTGGATGCCGCGAATGACCTTGCCGCCGGAACCGATGACGTCACGGATCTTATCGGTCGGAACCTGGATGGAGACGATGCGCGGAGCGGTGCTGCGCGTGGTATGACGCGGCTCGGGGATCACATCGAGCATCTTTTGCAGGATGAAGGCGCGACCCTCCTTGGCCTGCTGCAGGGCGCGGGCCAAGATATCGAAGGTAAGACCGGTGGCCTTGTTGTCCATCTGCAGGGCGGTGATGCCCTCGGTGGTACCGGTGACCTTAAAGTCCATGTCGCCCAGGAAGTCCTCGAGACCCTGGATGTCGGACAGGACCACGGTCTTGCCCTCCTCCTGAATCAGGCCCATGGCGATACCGGAGACCGGGCGCTTAATGGGCACGCCGCCGTCCATAAGGGCGAGCGTGGAGCCGCAAGTCGAGGCCATCGAAGAGGAGCCGTTGGACTCCATGACCTCGGAGACCACACGGATGGCGTAGGGGAACTCGTTCTCGTCGGGGAGCACCGGAAGCAGGGCGCGCTCGGCCAGGTTGCCGTGGCCGATCTCGCGGCGCTTGGGGCTGCCCATGCGGCCGGTCTCGCCGGTGCAGAACGGCGGGAAGTTGTAGTGGTGCATGTAGCGCTTGCCCTCGGTGGGCTCGATGGTATCCAGACGCTGGCCCTCGTTAAGCATGCCGAGCGACAGGACGGAGAGCACCTGAGTCTGACCACGCTGGAACAGGCCAGAGCCGTGAACGAGCGGCAGGTAGTTGTCCTTCACCATGATGGGACGAATCTCGTCGGCGGCACGACCGTCGACGCGCTCGCCGGTCTCGACGACCATGGTGCGCATGGCCTTCTTCTCGAGCTTCTTGAGCGCCACGGGGATCTCGCGCTCCCAGGCGGCCTGCTCCTCGTCGGTGAACTCGGAGCGGATGGACTCCTTCAGAGCCTCGACCTTACCGATGCGGGAAAGCTTGTCGGCGTCGCGCAGGGCAGCGGCCATCTCGTCGTAGTGGGCGAAGATGCGCTCCTGGACCTCCTCGACGGGCTGGTCGAGCGGGTACTCCTTCTTGACGATAGCGCCGTTGACCTGCTCCCACTCGGCGACGAACTCGTCTTGGGCCTGGCAGAAGGCAGCGAGGGCCTCCTGGCCAAACTTCATAGCGGCGAGCATGTCGTCCTCGGAGATCTCTTCGGCGCCGGCTTCGACCATCGAGATAAAGTCGGCAGAGCCGCCCAGCTCCAGGTCCAGGTCGGAGTTCTCGCGCTCCTCATAGGTGGGGTTGACGATAAACTCGCCGGTCTCCACGTTGCGGCCGATGCGCACGCAGGCAAGCGGGCCCTCGAAGGGCACGCCGCCGAGCGTCATGGCCAGCGAAGCACCCATGACGTTGATGACGTCGAAGGGGTTGACCTGGTCGGCGACGAGCGAGGTAGCGACGATGTGCACCTCGTTGCGGAAGCCATCCGGGAAGCTCGGGCGGATCGGGCGGTCGATCATGCGAGCCGTGAGCGTGGCCTTCTCGCTGGGACGGCCCTCGCGCTTAAGGTAGCCACCCGGGATGCGGCCGGCGGCGTACATCTTCTCGTTGAAGTCGACGGTCAGCGGAAAGAAGTCGTAATTCTTGCGCTCCTTGGAGACGACCACGGTGTCGAGCATCGTGGTGTCGCCCTGCTTGACCAGACAAGCGCCGGTGGCCTGCTTGGCAAGCTCGCCGGACTCAAAGGTGTAGGTCTTGCCGTACAGCTCAAAGGTCTTGGATACGAGTGTCATTGTTCTCCTTTACCCCACAGGCCCCTTGCCTGCGGGCTTCTCATGTGACGCGGGCCCCCTGCCCCCGCCACGCTTCAGAGCGTGATTGTTCACGCCCTTACACAAAAAGAGCGCCCCGCTGCGCAGGACGCTCTTAGCATGTACAAATCCTTACTGGATGTTGTCGCGGATGCCCAGAGCCTTGATGAGCTCACGGTACTCGACGATGTCGTTCTTCTTGATGTAGGAGAGAAGACGACGACGGCGGCCAACGAGCATAAGCAGGCCACGACGGGTGTGGAAGTCCTTCTGGTGGGACTTCATGTGCTCGGTCAGCTCCTTGATGCGCTCGGACAGGATGGCGACCTGAACCTTGGGGTTACCGGTATCGACCGGGGAGTTACCGAACTGGGCGGTCAGCTCCGCCTTGCGCTCTTTGGAAACAGTCATTGTTTCACCTTTCGTTTCGCGTCGCCTGTGGGCGACTCCATTCGCCTCGGACTGGGAAGCCGCCGGTGGAGCGAACATCCAAGGTCGAGGTACCAACAGGTGGGTATGTTACCACAAGCGGCGCGCGCCTGCGCATCATCACCGACCCAACATGAATTCCATCGCACGGAGCCGCTGATCGGTGTGCGTGGCGGCCCAAACATGCGAAAGCCCCAGCAAAAACGCAGCCGTATGCGGATCGATCTGCTCGTCCATAAGGGCATCGAAGGTCATGGACATCAGAGCGCGCAGCCATGCGACCTCGCCGACCGATACCAACTCGGCCCCAGGCACGCTCGAGGCGCACGACCCGCACAGAAGTCCGCCGGCCTGGGCCGAGAAATGCGAGAGCATGGGATCGCCGCACGAGACGCATGCCGAGAAATCGGGGCGGTAACCAACGTGCGACAGCAGTTTAAAGACAAAGGCCGCCACGAGCAGGTCCATATGTGCCGAGTCGAGCCCGCAGCCGACAAGCGTGAGCGCCCGCTGCGTGATGGCAAAGGTAAATGGATCCTCGGCATCCTCGAACGAGCACACGCGCGCAACCTCGGCAATCGCGCTGGCGGCACAGATCGTCTCGTAGTCAGGAGCGGCACCGAGTGGCGCCTCCATAAGCTCCGCCTGAGAAACCACGTCGAGCGAGCGACCACGCGCGAGCAGCATATCGACGGTACAGAAAAGCTCGCAGCGGGCCGCGAGGCGACCGCCGGGCTTACGCGCGCCCTTAGCCACGGCACGCACCTGCCGTCCCCGTTCGTCGAGCATGGTCAAGATCAGGTCGGTTTCCTTGAGCTTCGTCTTGTCGAGGACGAGCACCTTTGTGCGATATGTGCGAGAGCCTGCCATGAACGCCGAGGGTTAATCTTCGGCATTGTAGCCAAAGCGGCGGATCTGTGCCTCGTCATCGCGCCAGCCGGCCTTGACCTTCACGTCGAGCTCCAAAAAGACCTGCGTGCCAAAGATACGCTCAAGGTCGCGACGGGCATCGATGCCGATATGCTTAATCATCTCGCCCCCCTTGCCGATGATGATGCCCTTCTGCCCCTCGCGCTCGACGTAAATCGTGGCGTGCACGCGCAGAACCTTCTTAGTCTGCTCGAGCGCGTCACAGATGACGCCCACGGAGTGAGGGATCTCGTCGCGGGTGCGACGCAGAACCTTCTCGCGTACAAACTCGGCCACGAGGGTCTCGTCGGACGCGTCGGTGCCCATGTCCTCGGGGAACCAGCGCGGGCCCTCGGGCAAAAAGTGAGCGACGGTCTCGATAAACGCATCGACGTTGAAGTTCTTGACCGACGACGTCACGATCTCGTCGTCATATTCCATGAGGTCGTGAGCGGCCTTGAGCTGTTCCATAACCTGGGCGGGATCAGCCTCGTCGGCCTTCGTGAGCACCAGGACCTTTTTGGAACGGGCGCTCTTGACACGCTCGGCAACCCAGGCGTCTCCCCTGCCGATGGGTTTGGTGGCGTCGATCAGAAACGCGACGACGTCTACGTCATTGAGCTCAAACAGGGCGCTCTTGTTGAGCTCGGATCCCAGGCCGTCCTTGGGCTTGTGGATACCCGGAGTGTCAACGAAGACCAGCTGGTAACCGGGGCGGTTGACCACGGCGCGCATACGGCGGCGGGTCGTCTGGGCCACCGGAGAGGTGATGGCGACCTTCTTGCCGTAACAGGCATTGAGCAGCGTGGACTTGCCGGCGTTGGGGCGACCGACCAGGGCCACAAAGCCGCTGCGGAAACCGGGTTCCACGTCGCCAAAGCCCGCGAGGCTCTCATCCTCATCGCACAGGGCATCGAGTTCCTCGTCGCTCATACCCTCAAACGGATCGAACTCCTCGACCTCGTCAAACGAATCGGCACCTTCAGCCTCGTCCAGGACCTCGTCATCCAAAACTCCATCGGTAGGCTGCATATTGTCGGACATGGGAATCCCTTTCTAAATAAAGTCGAGTGCGTGGGCAAAGACAAGCAAGCCCACGATCGCGGCGGTAATGGAAAGAACGTATACAGAGGCAGCGGCGATATCCTTCGCGCGCTTGGCCAGCGGATGTAGCTCCTGGGTCGCCAGGTCCACAATCGCCTCCATGGCGGTATTGCACAACTCGCCGTGAATCACCAGGCCGCAGCAGATGATGACCGTAGCCCACTCGGCAATATCGAGCCCCACGATGCAGCCGGCAATGACGGTGCACACGCCCGCCACGAGCATGACCTTGATATTGCGCTCGGTCTTGACGGCAGTGACGAAGCCCTCCATCGCGTATGAGAACGACTTTAAAAAGGACGGATGGTCCTTGTTCGATCCGGGAATCATAGACGGCTCCTAGTCGTGGGCATGATTGGTTATGGGGCCGACGTGGACGAGTTTGGGGTCCTTGCCGCGCTCAAGCGCCAGGTCGCGCAGGATGGCATCCTCGCGTGCCTCCATGACCTCGGCCTCATCGTCCTCGATGTGGTCGTAACCCAGCAGGTGCAGCATTCCGTGCACGAGCATCAGTCGGCACTCATCGGCGGGGCTGTTGCCAAAGCCGGGGGCCTGGCGGGCAATAACCTGCGGGGCCAGGATAATATCGCCGAGCTCGAGCGTCTCGTCGGCGGGAATGTCCTCGTCAAAGGCCGAGTCGCATTCAAACGAGAGCACGTCGGTCGTGCGATCGATGCCGCGCCACTCGTGGTTGAGCTCGTGCATCTCGTCCTCATCGACATACGAAAGGGAAATCTCGACCTCACGCTCAACACCCTCGGCGGCAAGCGCAACTGAGCAGATGTGCTCCACCTCCTGGGCATCGAGCAGCGTATCGAGCTCGGCATCGTTGCTGATCAATACACTCAACGGGACTCCTTTCGATCGTGTGCGCGCTGCTCACGCGCATCGTCGTATGCATCATAGGCCTCAACAATACGGCCCACCAGCGCATGGCGCACCACATCGGCGCGCTCCAGGTGAGAAAACGCCACATCGTCGACGCGACCCAGAATCCTTTCGGCATCGGCAAGACCGCCGCGACGACCCACCAGGTCACGCTGGCTCAGGTCGCCGGTAATCACAAACTTGGAATTAAAACCTAGACGCGTCAGGAACATCTTCATCTGCTCGGGCGTCGTGTTTTGCGCCTCATCGAGCACCACAAAGGCATCACTCAGCGTTCGACCGCGCATGTAGGCGAGCGGGGCGATCTCGATCACGCCGCGCTCCATAAGCTCATCGGTGCGTTCACGATCCATCATGTCAAAGAGAGCGTCGTAGAGCGGGCGCATATACGGGTCGATCTTTTCCTCGAGGGTACCGGGCAAAAAGCCCAGGTTCTCCCCCGCCTCGACAACCGGGCGCGTCAGGATCAGGCGACCTACCTCATGGCGCTTGAGCGCGGCGACGGCGAGAGCCATGGCCAGATAGGTTTTACCGGTACCGGCGGGACCGAGGCCAAACGTGATGGTAGAAGAGCGGATGGCATCCACATAGCGCTTTTGACCGAGCGTCTTGGGGCGGATAACGCGACCGCGGTACGATAGCAGCACGTCATCGCGCAACGACGAGGCATCATGCTCGCCGTCGCGCAGAACGGCAAGACAGCGCGAGACATCATCGGCAGAAAGCGTGCGCCCGGCAGCAGCCTCACGAAAGGCATGTTCGAAAAAACGCGCGACGAGCTCGACTTCGTCCGGATCGCCGCTCACGGCAACGCTGTCACCGCGGGCAACCACATGGGCGCGCACCAAATTCTCGAGCGCACGAAGGACGCCGTCGCCGGCGCCCAAAACGCGCGAGGGGTCGATACCCTCAGGAACGGTAAGTCTAATCTTCGAGGCTTCCATGAACCTCCCTGCGTGCATGGACCAAGCCGGAATCATCGACTCCGATGATAGCAACATCGAGCAGGCACGGGGCTGTGAGTCCACAGGTATCATCGAGACGGGCATGATGGAACGATCCGAGCGTCAAATTGTCACCGTACTCAAGCACGGCACGCTCGACGGTACCCACGCGACGGCGGGCATCGGCAACCGCGAGCTCCTGAGCCACCGCGCGCATGCGACGGCTGCGCTCGACCATAACCTCGGGGGGTACCTGGTCGGGCATGTCGGCGGCGAGGGTGCCGGGACGCTTGCTATAGCGGAACACGTGCATGCGCGAAAAGCCCACGCGACGGCACAGCGCCAGCGACTCCTCGAACTCCTCGTCCGTCTCGCCAGGAAAACCGACGATAACGTCGCACGAAAGAGACGCCTGGGGCAAGTTGGTGCGAATCATGCGTACCGTATCCTCAAAGGCATCGGCACTATAAGGACGACCCATGCGATGCAGCGTCGCCGTGCAGCCAGACTGCACGGGCAGGTGCAAAAACGGCGCGATACGCTTCGGATATCGAGCCATCACCTTGAGCAAGCGCTCGGAAATATCCATGGGCTCAACCGAGGAGATACGCACGTGGGCGATCTCGGTGCGCTCCATGATGGCCTGGAGCAGCTCATCGATCTCGACATGCTCGTCGGTCGCGCTCTTGCCGTCATAGGCACCCAGGTTCACGCCGGTCAGCACGACCTCGGGCACGCCGGCCTCCTGGGCTTCACGCACCTGTTCGAGCACGGACTCGACAGGCACGGAACGCTCGGGGCCGCGGGCCTTCCACACGATGCAATAGGTGCAGCGGTGGTTGCAGCCGTCCTGGATCTTCACGCCCAGCCTCGAACGACCGAGCGCATCGACCACGTCGCCATCGCTGCAGGCGGGCATGCTATCGGATTCGACACCCAGCACCTCGCAGACGCGCTCGGCGACATCAATCTTGGACGGTTCGGCGATCACGCGATCGGAGAGCTCCAGAAGCTCCTCGGGATGCAGGTTGACGACGCAGCCAGTTACGACCACGTAAGGCTCGCCCGGATAGGCCAGGGCGTGACGAACGGCCTTGCGGGTCTTGGCCTCGGCCTCCCCCGTCACGGCACAGGTATTGATAACGATCAGGTCGGCGTCCCGGGGCTCCACCATTGCAAAACCCAAGCGCATAAGATCGGCAGTGATACGGTCGGACTCAACCCGGTTGACACGACAACCGAGGTTGACAACAGAGATATGAGGTGCGAGCACACGGGCTCCTTAATCGAGGATGTCGTCGAGGGCACTCTTGATGCGGTCGGTTACCGACTTCTTGCCGGAAGCAACGTCATCGCCCATCTCGTCGGCAAAGGCGCGAAGCAGCTCGCGCTGCTTGTTGGAGAGATTGGTGGGAACGACCACGCGCAGCTGCACGATCAGACGACCGCGCGAACCGCCACCGCCGATACGCGGCATGCCGTAATTATTGACGCTCACGGTGTCACCGTACTGTGTGCCGGAGGGGACGCACAGATTGACGACCTCGTCAGGCATAATGCCCTCGACCTCAATCTCGCAACCGAGCGCGGCCTGCGCAATCGAGATATCGCTCACCAGATATAGGTCATCGCCATTACGCTTAAAACGCTCGTGGTCGGCGACACGCACGTTGACGATCAGGTCGCCCGACGGCTCGCCACGAAGACCGGCCTCACCAAAACCACTCACACGCAGCTGGCGACCGGTCGAAACACCGGCGGGAATATCGATGTCAATCTTTTCGTGAGAAGGCGTGCGGCCCTGGCCATCACAGGTCTCGCAGGGATGATCCATGACCGTGCCTTCGCCGTGGCAGTCGGGACAGGGCGAAGAGGACTGAACCTGGCCCAGGAAAGAACGCTGGACCGTCGTCACATAGCCTGTGCCGTGACAGCGGCTGCACTGCTTTTCGGTCGCGCCCTCGGCCTTGCCGGTACCATTGCAGTCATCGCAAGGGGCAAGACGGTCGTAGCTGAACGTCTTTTTGCAGCCGAGCGCTGCCTCCTCGAGCGTCACCGAAAGGGAGATGGCCATATCGCGACCGCGACGGCGCTCGCGACGGCTGCGAGCGCCACCACCGGCGCCACCGCCAAAGAACGACGAGAACAGGTCGTCCATGCCCATGCCGCCAAAGATATCGTTGATGTCGACATAGCCAGAGCCACCGGGGCCGTCCGCGGTGCCGTAACGGTCGTAGTTAGCACGCTTCTGCTCGTCGGAAAGAACGGAATAGGCCTCGTTGAGCTCTTTGAACTTGGCCTCGGCCTCGGGGTCGTCCGAAACATCTGGGTGTACCGTACGGGCTTTCTTTAGAAACGCGCGCTTAATCGTCCGCGCGTCGGCATCCTTGTCAACGCCAAGTACCTCGTAGTAATCCCTATTTTCCGACACGACCGAATCCTTCCAACTTTCATTATTGTCACAGTGCGTCCTATACCCAAGCTGGGCCGGGCGCAAACAGAGGGTTTGATGTTATTGAATTCCGTACGGCGAAAGCACGGCCCGCTGCGAGCAGCTCGCGAACCAAACCGAAACGAGCGCGAACATAAAACCGTTGGCAAATCCATTGGCAAACTGCATCGCACCGCGCTTCCACCACAGCAGACTGCGATGAAGCACGCCGTCCGACAGCACCATGAACAAGCCCATGGCAAACGGAATGAAGCACATCATGGCAAAGGCGGAGAACACGCCCGAGATGGCCGACAGTACCAAAAACGGCGCGATGATACCCATGAGGTAGAAGCCGGTGCGAGCCTTACCCTCCAGGCGCTCGGCCTCAACGTGCGCGCGACCGACCAGGTCACCGCCCGAAGCGCCGTTCGTGCCGGCGTGACCCATGTTGGGGATGCGTACCTCGTCGCCATCATGCGTGCCGGCGGGAAACTCAATCGTCTGCTCGGAGGTCACGCGGATACGGCCGCTGCCGCCGCAATCGGGACACGGGTCGGCAACGACCTTGCCGGAACCGCCGCACTCAGGACAAACCGTCTGGAACGTGCCCGCACCAAACAGGAAGGACAGGTCGACATCGATATGGCCGCGACCACCGCAACTCGGACAGGTGTGGGCATGCTCAGACGAAACGGAGCCCGATCCGCCACAATGCCCGCAGGTGTCAAAGCGGGTGTATCGAACGGTCTTATGGGCACCGCTCTTGGCCTCCTTGGCGTCGAGCTTGATATCGACGACCACGTTGGCGCCACTCTCGGGGTTGTAGGCCGCCTGGCCGCGACGGGGCTGGCCCCAGGCGCCCCCGAAGGGGAAACCGCCGTCAAAGGGATTACCGTAACCGGCGCTGCCGGCATAGCCGCCGCCATAGGGCGAAGCCGTCGGTGCACCGGCAAAGGGATTGCCCGACCGCATGGCGTCGTAACGCGCACGCTTCTGCTCGTCCGAGAGCACGGCGTAGGCCTCGGAAACCTCTTTAAACTTCTCCTCGGCATCCGGCTCTTTATTGACGTCCGGATGGAGCTTGCGGGCCTTTTGTTGGAAAGCCTTTTGGATATCACGCGAGGTGGCGTCCTTGGAGACGCCCAAAATCTCGTAGTAATCTTTTTCGTTCATCGTCGCCATGCGCGGCAACCTCCTGCTCACAGCAGCGTATATATTTCGGTAATTCTACCCGAGCGGCCTAAGCTAGACCCCAAAACAGCTCGAACAGCACATTTCCATCGAGCCAACCTAGGTGGGTCGGCGCCAGGCGGGCACAGGTGCGGCCAGCGATGACATCGACAGAGGCGATAGGCCCCGCATGGGTATCACCGTGCTCGGACACCCAAGTGGCAAGCCCAAGTTCAAGAGCGCGGTCACAAGCCGCTGTCAGTTCATCGGCAGGGATGACACGAGCCGCGCGAACCAACAGGTCGGACGCGAGACCGCGCGTCATGCGACAAGCGAGCATCAGATCCTCGGCTGCCGCCTCGCGATGCGTCAGGTACTCGGCCTCAAACGCCGTCGCGGCATCGTCGCGTTGCACCAGACGCACGCGGTGCGCATCGCCTCGAGAAGACACGCCGAGGAACAAGCCTGCAAGACAGTCGAAATCCTCGGCGTCGAGCATGCCCGCGGCAGAACGGCCCAGGCCCAGATAGCCCTGTCCGGTCCAATAGGCAATGTTGTGGGCACACTCATGGCCGTCGAGCGCGTAGCTCGCCACCTCATACGGGTGATAGCCGGCCGCAGTCAGACAATCACGCGCCACGTCCATGCATGCGGCCTGGAAATCCTCATCGGGCTCAAGCGACTCATCACGGCACGCCATGCGGTAAAGCGGCGTGCCCTCCTCGAGCGTGAGCGGATAGACCGACACATGGTGCGGGGCCGCCGCAAGCACGCCATTAAGCGAATACTGCCAGCTCGCCATAGTCTGTCCGGGAAGCCCACACATAAGGTCGCACGACACATCGAGCCCAACATCCTTCACCGTCGCGATAGCCTCAAGCGCCCGTTCGGCATTATGGATGCGGCCGATGACAGTCAACTCGTTATTGTCGAGGGTTTGCACGCCCAGAGAAACGCGTGTGACACCAGCCTTGGCAAGCGCAATGGCAAGCTCGGCGGTCAGCGACTCGGGATTGGCCTCGCAGGTAAACTCAACAGGAGCGCACCACGTACGAATACGCCGCGCCAGCTCCACCAGGCGCTCCCCCGCCAGCGACGGCGTGCCGCCGCCAACATAGACGGTGCGGATCTGGTCAAGGGCCCCAGCGTTGCCAAAAGCATCGAGCCGCGCATACAGTTGCTCAAAATAGGCATCGAGCGCAGCTTCCAGGTCACACGGCGCCACGCTGCGCGAGTCAAAGTCGCAATAGCGACATTTCTGAGCGCAAAACGGCACGTGCACATACAGCGCGGTAACGGCCACCCTTAAGCCTCCAGCGGATGGGCGGGCACCGGCTCGCCGGCGGCAAGCGCGGCCTCGCAGACCACCACATCGCGCTCGATATCATCGACCAGCGCCATAAACTCCTCGTACGTGGAGCAGCGCACCACCCGAGCGCGCCAGGCGGCGGCATGGGGCATGCCCTTTAAGTACCAGCTTGCATATGTACGGGCTCGCGACATAAGCGGCAGAAGCTCGTGCGTCAACGTCAGGTGCTCACGCAGAGCCTCCAGGCGCTCGACCGAGGAGCGAGAAGGAACCGGCGTGCCATCGAGCGCAAGGGCTCGGGCATCGCCGAACACCCACGGATTGCCGTAGATGCCGCGCGCGATAAACACAGCGCTGGCACCCGAGCCGCTCAGATGCTCGGCAGCGTCCTCGGCCGAAAACACATCGCCCGAACCAATCACGGGGATCTCGACAGCGTCGGCAACCTCATCGACGACAGACCAATCGGCCTGGCCCGTATAGAGCTGAGTGGCACAACGACCGTGCACGGCAACTGCGGAGGCGCCAGCCCCTTCGAGCATCTGGGCAAACGTTGCGGCGTTGCGATCCTCGGCATAAAAACCCTTGCGGATCTTCACGGTCACGGGAACATGCGCCGCGCCCACCGTCGCCTCAACGATTCTTTCGGCCAGGTCGGGCGTGCGCATAAGCGCCGAGCCCTCGCCCTTGGTAACGACCTTGCGAGCCGGACAGGCCATGTTGATATCAATCAATGACAGGCGATCGCCCACGCGTTCCTCGACGGCAGCGACGGCACTCGCAAACTGCTCGGGCTTGGAGCCAAAGAGCTGCACGCAAATCTGCTGCTCCTCGTCGGCCGGCAGCACCAGGCGCCACGTCTTGTTGCTGGCATAGGCAAGGCCTGCAACGCTCACCATCTCGCTATAGGCAAGGTTGGCACCGCGGCGGCGACACATGATGCGATAGGCGGGGTCGGTTACGCCCGCCATGGGAGCCATAAGGAACGGCTGCTCGGCATAGGCGCCCAGCAACCGCTGACTATTTTCGGAAAGCGCCATAGACCTACTCGTCCACCTTGAGGATCGCCATAAACGCCTCCTGAGGAACCTCGACCGAGCCGATGGCCTTCATGCGCTTCTTGCCCTCTTTCTGCTTCTCGAGCAGTTTGCGCTTACGCGAAATATCGCCGCCGTAGCACTTGGCAAGCACGTCCTTGCGACGCGCCTTGACGGTGGAGCGAGCAATGATCTTGTTGCCGATAGCACCCTGGATGGGCACCTCGAACAGCTGACGCGGGATGATCTCCTTGAGCTTGTCGCACAGGCCGCGGGCCAGGCCATAGGCCTTGTCCTTGTGCACGATAAACGACAGCGCGTCCACCTCGTCGCCCGAAAGCAGGATATCGAGCTTGACGAGCTCGGAGGGACGATACTCGTTGAACTCATAGTCGAGCGAGGCATAGCCCTTGGTGCGGCTCTTGAGCTGATCGAAGAAGTCCAAGATAAGCTCGGCGAGCGGCATATCAAAGCGCATCTCGACCGATTTGCTCGTCAGGTGGATCATATCGGTCGTGACGCCACGGTGCTCAATGGCGAGCTGCATGACAGCACCCGTATACTCGGGCGGGCAGATGATCTTTGCCTTGAGGTAGGGCTCTTCGATACGCTCGATGCGCGTGGCCTCGGGCAGGTCCTGCGGGCTGCGGACATCGATCATCTCGCCGTCAGTCTTGTACACGTGGTAGTCGACCGAGGGGCTCGTGGCGATCAGGTCCAGATTGAACTCGCGCTCCAGGCGCTCCTTGACGACCTCCATGTGCAGCAGGCCCAGGAAGCCCACGCGGAAGCCAAAGCCCAGCGCCACTGACGTCTCGGGCTCCCACACCAACGACGGATCGTTGACGTGCAGCTTATCGAGCGCGTCGCGCAGGTTCTCGTAGTCCTTGTTGTCGATGGGAAACAGGCCCGTGTAGACCATGGGCTTAGCCTCGCGGTAGCCCGGCAGCGGCTCGGGGCAGGGGTTCGAAGCCCAGGTAAGGGTATCGCCCACGCGCACAGCCTCGGGGTCCTTCAGACCCGTGACCACATAGCCAACCTCGCCGACGGTCAGAGCATCGACCGGCGTCTCGGCAGGACGCTTGACGCCCACGCCGTCGACCAAGAAGTCGCCCTTGGCCTGCATCATGCGCAGGGTATCGCCCTTTTTGATGGAACCATCAAAGACGCGCACCGTGGCGACGACGCCGCGGTACTCGTCGAAGTACGAATCCAGAATAAGTGCCTTGAGAGGGGCATTTGCATCGCCCTTGGGAGGCGAGATCAAAAAGACGATGGACTCCAGCAGATCGTGGATGCCCTCGCCGGTCTTGCCCGACACGCACACGGCATCGTCGGCGGGAATGGCCAGATCGTCTTCGATCTCGGTCTTAACCTCGTCGGGATGCGCCGAAGGAAGGTCGATCTTGTTGATGGCCGGAACAATGTCTAAGTTGGCGTTCATGGCGAGCGTCGCATTGGAAACGGTCTGCGCCTCGACGCCCTGAGTGGCGTCCACGACGAGCACCGCGCCCTCGCAAGCTGCCAGCGAACGCGAGACCTCGTAGGTGAAGTCCACGTGGCCCGGCGTATCGATCAGGTTGAACTGATACGTCTCGCCGTCGTCGGCGTCATAGGACACGCGGACGGCATTGGACTTGATCGTGATGCCGCGCTCGCGCTCGATATCCATTGTGTCAAGTAGCTGCGACTCCATGTCGCGCTCATCGACGGTATGGGTGAGCTCGAGGATGCGGTCGCTGATCGTGGACTTGCCATGGTCGATATGCGCAACGATCGAGAAGTTGCGGATGTGGGAAATGTCAATTGAAGTATTCATGCGGACTATCTTACCCGAGCGGTACAAAAAATGGAGCCTGTTCCATAAAACAGGCTCCATTTATGCGCGTAATCTGTGTGGTGAGAAATTTACAACTTAGGCGTTGATGCTGTTCACGAGCTTGGCAAGACCGGACTTGCGGTTGGAAGCCTGGTTCTTGTGGATGACATGCTTAGCGGCAGCCATGTCGAGACGCTTGGTGACGGTCTTGAGGGCAGCCTGGGCCTTCTCGGCGTCGCCCTCGGCGACGGCGGACTGGACGTGCTTGGTCAGCGTCTTGAGCTCGGACTTGACAGCCTTGTTACGCATGCGAGCTGCCTCATTGGTGCGGATACGCTTCTTCTGAGACTTGATGTTTGCCACTTCTGGAGTTCCTTTCGAGTTCCTTGCAAAAAATGTATGACACCTCTGAGACACGGTGAGGTCATGCAAGCGCCTACTATAGCACGCTCCCCCTCAAAGGGATAGAACGAATTTGTCAAATAGGCAGGTATCATCACGATTTTCTCAAGATGTTCGTAATCCAGAGCAAAAGCGCAGTCTCCGAATCGGCCGAACCCTTGAGCGCGAGCTCCACATCGACGGCGCCCTCGAGCGCGGCAACGAGCTCTGCCATCGAAAAGCGACGTGCCCAGGTCAGGTGATTCTTGACCTGCCAGGACTGGAGCTTAAGTGTTGCGGCCAGCTCACGACCCTGTCCGCGCGCATCGAGCGCCTTGGCAACGATAAGCTCGCGGATGCGGCCGCACAGCAATGTGTAAGTCCACACGTAGCTCTTGGCGGGCAGTAGATTGAAGAGCTCGAGCGAGCGTCGCATGTCACGGGCCGAGACCGCATTGAGAAAGTCCCAGGGTTGAACCTCGGCCGTACGTACAATCCAGCGCTCAACGTCGGCAAGCTCAATCTGGGGCGCCTCGACCATCTGGGCAAGCTTAGCCAAGTCGTTATCGAGCATGCGAGTGTTTTCACCCGAACGCGAGACGAGCTCTTCGGCGGCCGCCGTCGAGATCGACTTGCCGTGCTGCGTCGCCATCTGCTGCACACGGCGCGGTAGCTCCCAGCGCTTGGTGCCGGAGCAATCGATCACGGCCTTCTTGTCGATCTTGGCGATCGCCTTATACAGGCGCGTGTTCTTGGCAAGCGAGTCGGCGATGATGAGGCAGACCGTTGTGGGGCTGGGACTCGCCAGATACTCGACGAGCGGCTCCGAAACCGCCTTGGCAAGCTTGGAGCAGCCGTCGAGGATCACCAGGCGAAACTCGCTACCCATGGGAAAGGTATTGAGCGAGCCGATGATCGACTCGATATCGGGATCTTTCGTCATGTCGCGTTCATCGAGGTTGAACTCAACCATACCCGACTTTTCCAAGCGAGCTTTCATACGCGAGACAGCGTGGTCGCGCTTGACTCCATCGGTACCGACGATCAGATATGCCGGCAGCAGACCGGTTTCGGACATTGCGCTCCCCTCTCGCACACACTCGAATTCGTACCGTGCCATTTTAGCCCAGGGGCACACCGCGCGCCAACGATGTCATCACGGTCGCTGGCATCGCATGGCAAAACCGGTTGCGGTCGGCGAGACGGTAATGTCTCCATGTTCGATGGTACACGCGAACACACCACCCGCTTCCTTAACGGCATCGATGCAGGCATCGGACGGATGGCCGTATCGATTTCCCTCACCGGCGCTTGCGAGGGAAAGCTCGGGCTTCAGGACGTCCAGCAACTCGCCATCGACTGAAACCTTGGAGCCGTGATGTCCAAGTTTAAGGACATCGATATCCCCCACCTCCTGCACGAATTCCCGCTCTTGGTCGAGCTCGGCATCACCGGTGAGAAGTATTCGCAGGCCCTTGCCTTCCTGAACATAAGAGAGCAACAGGACAAGCGAGTCCTCATTTCCCTCGCCATCCACGAACTCGAATGGCCACATCACGCGAGCGCAAAATGAGCCGATGTCGACCGTATCCCCACGGCGCACCTGCCGATACTCCACGCCAGGTCGGTTCAATACCTCGGCAGGAGCATCCTCCAGCGCATCCGCCGCCACGGCAATCGTTCCGACCGAAAACTGTTCGAGCACGGCAGGCAAACCACCCCAGTGGTCCTCATCCCAATGCGTCACAAAAACGGCATCGATATGGTGCACGTTATTGCGAACCAACGCCGCAACCACACGCTCGTCGAGCCCGCAGTCGACGAGAGCTACTGCGCCGCCTTGGCGGATAAGAATCGCATCGGCCTGGCCCACATCGAGCACCGTCACCGAAGGCGGAGCGAATCGATCCCAATAGACGTACGGAATCGCAGCCAAGAGCATCAGGTATGCAAGCCCCACCGCCATAGGACGTGCACGGGGACGCGGCCACCAGACCAGCAGAACCGCCAGAAAACACGGCACTAGGTAAATCCACATGCTATCGGGCGGCACGCTCACGTATGCACCCGGCACGGCGGCAAACAGCTGCTCGAAGAACAGCGCGCAACGGGCGGCAATCATGGGCACAACGAGCGCCCAAGTCCGCAACGGTCCCACGAGCGAAAAGGGAACCAGCACGATCGACACAGCGAGCAGAACGCTCACCACCGGACCGATGACCGCATTTGACAACGGAGCAATGAGCGAGAATGTACCGAAGGCAGGAATGGTAATGGGAAGTGTCGCCAGTTGCGAGCACAGCGTGACGGAAAACACGCTGGTAACGCCCGATGGCACACCCAGCTCACCCAAAGCATAGGTCGCATAGGGGCAAAAGCACAGAATGGCTAAGACGCTGGCACATGATAGCTGAAAGCCCATCTCGAACAGCACCGTCGGCCGCAGTAGCACAAAGATGGACATGGTTACGAAGAGTGCCGAAAGGCCGTGCCGACGACGCCCCGCGTCGTTTACGACAAGCGTCACGAACACCATGCAGCACGCGCGCGCGGCCGAGGGAGACGCGCCCGTAAATGCAGCGTAGCCCACAAGCGTTATCGCCAATATCGCCCGCTGAAGACCACGTGAGCACCGAGTCTTTTGCAATACGCCCTCGATTACAAACCCCACGATAGCCAAATGGCTGCCCGAGACGGCGATAAGATGTGCCGTTCCCGTCACAGAAAACCAGTCGCCCGCCGGCTGGGCGCGCAGCTCGGCCGAACGACCGCAGACGACACCGGCTATGAGCGCACGCGCCGGGTCGGTCGCAGGCGCGATGGACGCAAGCAGCCCATTTCGCAGCCGAAGCAGCGGCCCCGGAGAACCCTCATCGACCGACACAATCCGAACGGCTTTAACCTTACGCACCTCGCCTCGGAGCACGCGCGATCGTCCATATGCCTCGTTCTCAAAACGCGAAACGCGACCGATAACACGCACGTGCGCCCCGACCTTGAGCTCACGATCACACGATAGGCGAACCGTTGCCAAGTTCTTACCGTCCGCGCGTGCCTCGCAGGTATAGGAATACACGTCGTCGTTTATGGATGGATCACCCTGCACGAAAAACTCGAGGCCGCTTGCCGCTCGACCGTCGAGCGCCTTCGAGGCGCTGAGCACACCCACAGCCCACCACGCCGAGACGACCGCTCCCGCCACGAGACCGGCGGACGCGGCATACAGCCACCGCTTCAAAGGGGCAAGCCGCGCACAAGAGTGAGCCAGCACAACGAAAACCGCTGCCGCAACGGGAATGGCCCATAGCGGCCCGACCGCCGTCGCCCGCTCCCTCAGCAGCGCATCAGCGGCTATGCTGAGCACCAAGGCGCAGCTCACGCACATGCCGGCACACAGGGCCATCGTCCACGGAATCAGGGGTCGCGGAGGCATCACGTGCTCGCGCTCGGTCGCGCTCATACGCAGATGCAATCTTTGATTTTGGCAAGCTTCTTCTCGCCGATTCCCGACACACGCATCAGATCGTCAACCGAGGCGAAAGCACCGTTCTTTGTCCGCTCATCGATAATCGACTGGGCCATGGAGGGGCCGATGCCCGAAAGCGTCTGCAGCTCTTCTGCGCTTGCCGTATTGATGTTTACTAGGCCTGTTGCGCCACTAACGCCCGACGATGCGGAAGTCCCACCATCAACACCGGCTTCCGCAATGGACGCCTGCTGCTCCCCTACCGTTGGAACGTGAATTTTTTGTCCATCAGTGACCTTGGATGCACGATTAAGCCCCGTAACGTCTGCTTCGGGCGCCAGTCCGCCGGCGGCATCAATCGCCTGAGCCACCCGCGCCCCGTCTTTGAGGCGATATACACCGGGTGACACCACGGCGCCATCAACATCGACATAGACCTCTGCCGCGGCAGACGCCTTAGGCGAAGAGCCTTCAGATGTCTTTCCACTCGAAGCATCGCCGGATCCCGGCTCCACTAACGTGCCCGAACCATCAGTGCGCTCAAACGACACACCGCCGGCACCGCCGCCAAAGTTCGCCATTGCCAGTCCACTCGCCATCGCAATGACGACCAGTATCGCCATCACCACTGCCTTATGACCGAACAGCTTGTCCGCCAAGCGGTCCATCCGTTTGACCCGTTCGTGTTGTTCGCGCTGCGCCATAGCAAAACCTCCCAACACCATCGTGTCAGGAAAGGAGCTCCGCAACAGCCACGCTCCAAAACCGGTTTTAGCGGTCAAACCAAAAACCGACCAAAACCTTGCACAAATCTGTCCATTTATTCAGGCACACGTCACCAAATGAACACTTAGCCGCAAAATGCCCAGATAGCAAAAGACCGGCGATGCAGAAGCATCGTCGGTCTATGCACAAATTTACTCGTGATCTTGGTAAATCTCACGCGGAGCAAGCTCCGAATGTTTGCGTTTTAAGGTCTTAGGGGCCTTATACGTGTTGCTCTCGAAGTCGATGTACTCGGTCTGCTTGAGCAGGCGCTCGATCATCTCCTCATGATCGAACAGCTCCCAGGCCTCATGCACGGCATCGAGTTTGGCATGCGTCTCGGGACGGCGCGGCATAAATAGCGTGCAGCAGTCGGGAGCGGCCTCAGTCGAGATATCGAACGTACCGATCTCCTCGGCGCGCGCGATGATCTCCTGCTTGTCCGAACCGATGAGAGGACGGAACACGGGAATCTTCACGGCCTCGTTGACGGCCATGATGTTTTCAAGCGTTTGGGAGGCAACCTGCCCAAGCGATTCGCCCGTAACGATGGCCTTGGCGCCCTCGATGTGCGCAATGCGCTCGGCAACCGAATACATAATGCGGCGATACATGATCACGCGCAGATTGCTGGGACAGGTGACCGAAATCTCACGCTGACAGTCGCCAAACGGCACCACGTACAGGCGGCCGATTTGGACACCCGGCTCAAGCGCACGGATGATGTCCTGCACCAAATACTCGCTCGTATCGGGCGTCTGCGGACGACCGGAGAAATGTACCGGCACGCACACCGCGCCGCGACGCGCGAGCATCCAGGTCGCCACCGGAGAATCGATACCCGACGACAACAGCGTCACGACCTTGCCGGCAGAACCCACCGGCAGACCGCCCACGCCGCGCTCGGAGCGCGCATACACGTAGACGCTACCCTGGACCACCAATACGTGCACCATAGCGTCAGGATCGTGCATCTGGACCTTTTTATCAGGAAACGCCTCACACAGCACCTCGCCAACCTGTCGATTGATATCGATCGAGGTGAGCTCATAGTCGGTATTGGAGCGCTTGGCGTGCACCTTAAACGAATCGAAGGAACCAAACTCGCGCAGCGCCTTCACGGCGGCGGCGCAGTACTCCTGCGGGTCGCGATTGGTGTGATACGCCAAAGACACACGAGCAACGCCGGGAACGGTGCGGATGACACGCGCCGCCTCATCGGCCTGATGCTCGTTAAAGGTCACGAGGATATAACCGGAAATTCGAGACACGGCATTCACGGAAAAGGCGGCCAAGGCCGCCTTGATGTTATCCATGAGGATATGCTCAAAATGTGCGCGGTTCTTGCCCTTCAGTCCAACCTCGTGATAGTGGACCAGGCAGACGCGAGCCGCCATTTAGGCTTCAGCAACCTTGTGGCCGAGCGCCTTCTCGTAACGGGCCTCATCGTAGGAGATGTCGCCGTCGACAATCTCGTCCATAGCCATCGAGATGGTATCGGCACCGGAAAGTCCGATGGTGATGTCATCGACATCCTGGACGGCAAGCACGCGGTTGTGCTGGCCACGCAGCATGCTATTGATGTCGCAGGCGCGCTTGGAGGCAAGTGAAGCGAGCAGGAAGCGGTTGTGATCGGTCTTCTCCAGAAGATCGTCAATGCAAGGCTTTACAACGGACACGGACCTCAGATCCTTTCATGCATATCGAGAACGCGAACGAGCTCATCGGTCGCGCGGTCGAGATCGTCATTAACCACGACGTCGTCGTAGCGGTCGGCAAGGGCAAGCTCATCGGCGGCGTTTGCCATACGCAGCTCAATCGTCTCGGGCGTCTCGGTACCGCGACCGACTAGACGCTCGCGGAGTACCTCAAGCGAAGGCGGCTTGATAAAGATCAGCACGGCCTCGGGGAAGCGCTCCTTCACCTGCAGGGCGCCCTGGACATCGATCTCCAAAATCAGAGATGCGCCAGAGGCGAGCTTGGATGTGACCTCGCTCACCAACGTGCCGTAGCAGTTACCGTGGACCTCGGCCCACTCAACAAACTCACCGTTTGCCACGCGGCGGTCGAACTCCTCGCGCGTCAGAAAAAAGTAGTTGACGCCATCGACCTCACCTTTGCGTGGTGCTCGCGTGGTAGCCGAAACCGTCAGGCCCAGGTTCGAGCGGCGCTCGCGCACACGAGTGACGAGCGTACCCTTGCCTGCGCCTGACGGTCCAGAAATCACAAAGAGCTTGGAATCCTGAGCGCTCACTTATTTGGTCAGCTGCTCGAGGAGCTGCTCGCGCTGACGGACGCCGAGGCCCTGGACGCGACGGGTAGCGGAGATACCGAGCTCCTCCATGATCTTGGCGGCCTTGGCCTTGCCATAACCAGGGAGAGACTCGATGAGGGTGGAAACCTTCATGCGGGAAGCGATGGGGTCATCGGAGTTGAGCACAGACTCGAGGGACTTCTCGCCCTTCTTGATCTGCTCGCGAAGCTCAGCGCGGGCGTGACGTGCGGCAGCAGCCTTCTCAAGAGCCTGCTTGCGCTGCTCATCGGTAAGCTGAGGGAGTGCCATTCGTACCTCCAAATAGTTGGGTTATATCTGATTCAATAATTGGCATTTTAGCACGTAGAACGTACAAAATGCCCAATAGCGGCTCCATAGGTTAGACGATACCCGCAAAAAGTGCAATATACTGCGCCCAAAGTTAAGCCCCTGACCTGCGATTCCACACAAAGGATGGGAAAGTTTACGCAGGCACAGGGGCTATTTTGTGCTAATGAGACCCAAAAGTGGTGACTTAGGGGAATCTTTTACGCGACGTTTTCGACCAGCTCGGCGACGATGGCGTCAAAGGCGGCAACCGGATCGTCGGCACCGGTGATGGGACGTCCCACAACAATGTGGCTTGCACCACGCTCGATAGCATGGGAAGGCGTCGCCACGCGAGACTGGTCACCAAGAGCGGCACCCACCGGACGCACGCCCGGGGTCACGATCAGCGCGTCGGGACCGAGCAGCTCACGCATGTCATGAGCCTCCATCGGCGAGCACACGATGCCGTCGATGCCGTTGGTCTGGGCAAGCTTTGCCAGACGGGCGGCTTCCTCGGCAACGGGCGACTCGACGCCGATCTCGGCCAGCGCATCCTGGTTCATACTCGTGAGCACGGTAATGGCGACGAGCTTGGCGCGGTCCTCGCGCGCCTCCTCGGCACCCTCACGACACGCGGCGAGCATAGCGCCCGAACCCAAGCCGTGGACCGAGAGCAGGTCGGCACCGGCAAGCGAGGCCGAACGGGCGGCACCGCGCACCTGATGCGGAATGTCATGGAACTTAAGGTCGAGGAAGACCTTGAAGCCCAGGTCCTTGAACGTCTTGACGATCTGGGGACCCTCGGCGTAATAGAGCGTCATGCCGACCTTGAGCCAGGTGGCATGGCCCGAAAGCTCGTGGGCGAGCTCGAGCGCGCGCTCACGGTCGCAGTCGAGGGCGACGATAACACGGTCGCGGGCATCATTCTCTAGCATTCGAAAGCACCCACCAGCTCGTTGATGTCCTTTACGCCCTGGGACTCGGCCCAGGCCTCGAGCTCATGCGCGATCTTAAGCGAAGCACACGGATCGACGAAGTTGGCCATGCCGACCGACACGCAGGTGGCGCCGGCCAGGATAAACTCAGCCGCATCCTCGCCAGTCATGACACCGCCGACACCGTTGATGGGGATATCGACGGCCTGGGCAACCTCCCAGACCATGCGCACGGCGATGTGGTGGCACAGCGGGCCCGAAAGGCCGCCCTTGGGCTTGGCCACGCGGGACTTGCGGGTATGGACGTCGATGGCCATGCCCTGGATGGAGTTGATGACCGAAAGGCCGTCGGCGCCGGCAGCCTCGAGGGCCTTGGCGATCTCGGCGACGTTGACCGGCGCCATCTTCACGAACAGCGGCTTATCAGTCACCTTGCGGCAGGCGGCCATGACGGAAGAGGCGCCCTCGGGCGTGGAGCCCATGGCGGCACCGCCGGCGGCGATGTTGGGGCAGCTCACGTTGATCTCGTAGCCGGCAGCCCAGGGGCATAGCTCGACATACATCTCGAGTGCGCGGACAAACTCGTCAACGGAGTGACCGGCAACCTGACAGATGACCTGGCAGCCGTCCTTGGACAGCTGTTCGAGCCACGGACCGGACTCGCGGGCAAAGGCGGCCACGCCGGGGTTCTGAAGACCCACGGAGTTGATCATACCGCCGGGAATTTCGGCCATGCGGGGCGCGGGATTGCCGGGCCAGGGCTCGGCAGCGCAACCCTTGGTGGTGATGGCGCCCAGCTGGGAAACATCAAAGAAGTTCTGGAACTGCCAACCGTAGCCAAAGGTACCGGCTGCGGTGTTAATGGGGTTCTGCATCTTGACGCCGCCGAAATCGACGGCCATGTTCACGGTACCCACTAGAAGACCACCACCTTGGAAGCATCGAACACGGGGCCGCACATACAAGCACCCTTCATACCGTCAACCGTCTCGACATTGCAGGTGTTGCAGGCGCCAAAGCCACAGCTCATCATGCGCTCGAGCGACACCTCGCAGTACGCACCGGCCTCAGCGGCAGCGGCGGCGACTTTCTTCATCATGACGGCGGGGCCGCAGCTGGCCACGTAGTCGTAGCCGCCCTCGCCAAGCAGTTCTGCGGCAGGATCGGTGCAAAAACCGTGCGTGCCGAGCGAACCGTCGTCGGTGCACACGTTAACCGTGGCGCCCAGCGCACGGAACTCATCGACACCCACGACTTTGGAAGCGGTGCCGAAGCCCAGGCACACGTCCACATCAACACCCTGCTCGGCAAGCATGCCGGCAAGACACAGCACAGGCGGAACGCCGATGCCACCGGCGACGAGCAGTGCCTTCCTGGTGCCCTCGGGTACCATCCAGCCACGGCCACCGGGGCCCAACAGGTTAGAGGTGGAGCCAGGGCCCATCTTGGACAAACGGCGGGTATCGTCGCCCACGACGGCGTACCACAGCTCGACGGTGCCGGCCTCGGCGTCGGCGCGGTAGAAACTCAAGGGCACACGAAGCAGAGAAGACGCATCGCCGGGGACGGCGATGTTCACAAACTGACCGGGCTTGAGCGCACTTGCAAGCTTGGGGGCCGAGATAACGAGCGAGAAGATGCCGTCGGCGATCTCCCGGTTCGAGACGACCTCGAAGTCGTGCATGCGTGCAGTGGAAGGTGTGGGCATAGACGCTCCAATCCCCCATGCGGTTGCATGGTCTAAACGAACAGAAAGCGCGGCACCGCAAGGGCGCCGCGCACAAAAGCGATAAGGCTATGCTAGCAGATGCAGCCGTCGGCGAGCGTCTGCTTGCCACCGACAAATACATCGGTGGCACGACCGGTGAGCGTGCGGCCGGCAAAACCGGAGTTCTCGGCGCGCGACTCGTAACCGTCCTCGCCAACCGTCCAGGTTGCGGAGGGGTCGAACACGGTCAGGTCGGCGACAGAGCCCGCCTTGACCTGAACCTGATCGAGGCCCAGAATCTCACGCGGCTTGATGGCCATGAGCTCGACCATGCGGCTCACGCTCATCTTGCCCGTGTTGACCAGCTCAGTGAGCACGAGCGACAGCGAAGTCTCGAGGCCAATCATTCCAAAGGGCGCGAGCTCGAACTCGCGGGCCTTCTCCCACGGGGTGTGGGGAGCGTGGTCGGTAACGATAGCGTCGACGGTACCGTCGATGACACCCTGACGGATGGCCTCGGCATCCTCGTCGGTGCGCAGCGGCGGATTGACCTTGAGCGAGGTGTTGTAGGTCTCGTCCAGGTCGTTCTCGGTCAGGAACATGTGGTGCGGGGTGGCCTCGCAGGTCACCTGGACACCGGCAGCCTTACCGGCACGCACGAGCTCCAGGCCATGAGCGGTGGAGATGTGCTGGATGTGCAGCTTGGCACCGGTCAGCTTGGCAATCTCGATGTCGCGGGCAATCTGAAGCTCCTCGCCGGCGGCCGGCCAACCCTCGAGGGCCAGACGGGTCGAGACCTTGCCCTCGTTGATCTGGCCGTGGCCGACCAGATCCTCGTCCTGGCAGTGGCTCATAAAGACCTTGCCGAACATCTTGCCGTAGTCCATGCAGCGACGGAGCATGCCCGCGCCCTGCACGCCGCGACCATCGTCGGTGAAGGCGACGGCGCCGTGGGCGACCATATCGCCCATCTCGGACATGGCCTCGCCCTTAAGACCGCGGGTCATGGCGCCCGACGGATAGACGCGGCAGTGGCCGACCTCGGCAGCGCGGGACTTGACGAACTCCACGACGGTGCCGTTATCGGTGACGGGATCGGTGTTGGGCATGGAGCACACACCGGTAAAGCCGCCCTTGGCAGCTGCGCGAGTGCCGCTCTCGATGTCCTCTTTGACCTCGTAGCCAGGCTCGCGCAGATGCACGTGCATATCCACCAGGCCGGGGACGAGATACTTGCCGGAAAGGTCGCGGACCTCGGCTCCCTCGGCGGCGAGGTTCTCGCCGACCTCGGCGATCTTGTCACCGTCGATCAGGACGTCGACGACACCGTCAAGCTCGACGGACGGATCGACGACGTGGGCATTCTTAAGAAGCAAGGCCATTATCGGCACCTCCAAGCAGCAGATACAGGATAGCCATACGCACGCAGATACCGGCGTAGACCTGCTCCAGGATGACGGAGCGTTGCGGGTGGTCGGCCATATAGGAGTCGAACTCGACGCCGCGGTTAATGGGGCCCGGGTGGCAGATGATCGCATCGGGCTTCATGAGCTTCTCGCGGTCCTTGGTCAGGCCGAAGAGCTTGTGATACTCGCGAATCGTGGGGAACGGAGCGCCCTCAAGGCGCTCCTGCTGCACGCGCAGCATGTAGACGACGTCCAGCTCGGGCAGGACGGAATCGAGGTCGCTCGTCACGTGGTCGCAACCCAGAACCTCGGGCGCCGGCGGCAGCAGCGTGCCGGGGGCGACAGCGTAGGTCTCGCAGCCCATGATCTTAAGGGCGGGGATCAGCGAGCCGCAGACACGGGAGTGCGCGATATCGCCGACGACGGCGACCTTCAGACCGTGGAAGTCACCCTTGTGCTCCCAGATGGTGTACAGGTCGAGCAGGGCCTGCGTGGGATGGTTGTGCTTGCCGTCGCCGGCGCAGATAACGCTCGCGGGCGAGTTCTGCGTGACGATGTAGGGAGCACCGGCGTGCTTATCGCGCACGACGATGCAGTCGATCTTGTAGGCGTTGAGGGTCTCGACAGTGTCGACGAGGCTCTCACCCTTGACCGTGGAGGTCGAGGAGCCGCCGAAGTTGAGGCTGTCGGCCGAAAGGCGCTTCTCGGCGAGCTCGAAGGAGCTCCGGGTACGCGTCGAGGGCTCGTTGAACATGTTGACGATGGTCTTGCCCTTGAGCGTGGGGACCTTCTTGATCGCACGCTCGTTGACCTCGGAGAACGCCTTGGCGGTCTCGAGGATGAGCTTGAGGTCCTCTTCGGAGTACTCGGTAATGTCGATCAGGTGCTTATGGTTGAACGCCACGGTACTACTCACCTCCCAGCGGCGCGGAGCCCACGTGGGAACCCGGCGCGACGTCGTTAATCTCGACAGCGGTGCGGCCGTCTACTTCCTTCATATATAGGTGCACGTTCTCCTCATGCGACGAGGGAACGTTCTTGCCGACAAAGTCCGGCGAGATGGGGAGCTCGCGGTGGCCGCGGTCAACGAGGACTGCCAGCTCAATGCGGCTCGGACGGCCCAGGTCCATAACGGCGTCCAGAGCGGCGCGAATGGTACGGCCCGTATACAGGATGTCGTCCACCAAAACGACGCGCTTGCCGTCGACGCTAAAGGGAATGTTGGTGGCGTGGATCGCGGGAGCGAAATTGGTGGCGTAGTCATCGCGGTAGAAGCTGATGTCGAGGCTACCGAGCGGAACGTCGACGCCCTCGATCTCCTTGATCTCCTCGGCGAGCTTCTTTGCCAGAAGGTCGCCGCGCGTGACAATGCCGACCAGAGCGAGGTCTTCACAGCCCTCGTTGCGCTCGAGAATCTCGTGCGCAATGCGGGTCATCGCTCGATTGACGGCGGTCTCGTCCATGATGACCGCCTTGGGGGAAGTCGTGCCCATCGATCTCCTTCCTCACATGTCTTGACTGCTGACACAGTCAAAAAAATAGATGCCCGACCGCTTAAAGCGGACCAGACACCCACAGGAAAGGCTGCTCTTTGACAGCTATGTAATTCCATGTGGGTATCTCGTACCCCTTTAATGGTCAAGGGATAGTGTAGCCAACCTCGAGCTTAATTGCGAGCATAAATACAGAGCAATCCGTAAACGGAGCCCAATGCTCCATAAACCTATATATTATTTGTGGGACGAGCTTGAAAACACACGCACGAGCTGGCATAATCCCCTCTGTTGCACGCAAATCGGATCTACGTCCAGGGCCGTAGCGTGGGCACTATCGCCAAAAGAGGAATATCTCTGTGTAGATTGCGCACAGGGAGCAACTTCTGTGCTATAGTTCAGGCTTGTTTGTTAACGCGACATGTTCGTTTGTCGCCCAAGGAGGGTCAGTTATGTCCAAAGTTTGCGAAGTTTGCGGTAAGCACCCCGTTGCCGGTCGCTCCATCAGCCACTCTCACCGCGTCACCAACCGTAAGTTCCGCCCCAACATCCAGCGCGTCTACGTCGTCGTCGATGGTCACCGTCGCAAGATGAACGTTTGCTCCACCTGCCTCAAGTCTGGCAAGGTTGCGCGCTCCTAAATAAGGTCTTACCAACAAGTACCTCGGACTCTCCGGGTCAAAGACCTCGCGTTCATATAGAACTTACCAAAGGCGTCCTCCCCCACGGAGAGCGCCTTTTTTGCACTCATTGGGGACAGACTTACATGAGTGTTTTCACGCATTGGGGACAGACATGACGCACGCATGCGGCGTCCCGATCGGCTCCGGCCCCTATCTCACGCTGCATCCTTCCAGCCTGCAGTAGCCTTGGTCACGCTTGTGGCGCCGATACCGGTGATACGGGCAATTTGCTTGACCGTGAGATGTGCCCGCCTGAGCCTCAGCAGGCAGGCATCGCGTTCGGGGCGTGGCAGGGCCTTGAGCAACGCAGGATCTATGCTCGTCAGGACTTCGCGCGCAACGAAAAGGGCCTCCTCATCGGGGATCCGCCGGCGCGGAAGAACCTCCACTGACCAGATGCGCCCGGCAACTTTCTTGAGATGCTCGCAATAGCGACGGGAGCCTCCGACAACATCAAGCATAGGGGCCGCATCACAGATGTCAAAGGGATCATAGCCCAGCTGATACGCCTTATAGCTTGACCAGCGGTACGCCTCGAGCGAGTCAAGCGCACCCTTCACGGGATTGAGATGAATATAGTCGAGCAGCTGCACTGCCTGCGTGTCCGACTCAACCGCGACCCGCGAATAGCGATTGTCAAACAGATGGCCCGTTCTTCCCGTTTTCCCATTGAAATACTTGGCATACGCCGTCAGCGCGCACTGCATTGCCTTTGAAAGGTTGTCATATGGGTCATCAACCATCAAATGGAAGTGGTTGTCCATAAGACACCAGGCCAACACCGCCACGTCATGGCACGCAAACCTGTCCGATATGTCCGATAGGAAACGATAGCGGTCGGAATCATGTTCAAAAATGATCTGTTTGGAGTTACCGCGGTCAAAGACGTGGTAATAGCCGGTGAGCGAAATTTCGCGGGCGCATCGGGGCATGGTCTCTCCTTTCAAAGCCGTACAGGCAACACCTAAAAGGAGAGAAGAAACGCGAAATGCTGAGCCTGTGACCTATTTATATCCAATCAGCGACAAAAACAGGCCCAAAACGACAAAATCGCAAATCGATGTCTGTCCCAAATGAGTGAAACCACTCATTGTAAGTCTGTCCCCAATGAGCGGGGCGATGAAGCAGGCAGATTGTTTTAGTTAAAACGTTTCAGTTTGTTGAAGCGTTTTAGTATGCCTTTTACAGGAATCTTACCGTTTACCGAATTATTTATTGCTATCATGCAAGACGTAGGGTAAATCTCCGATCGCAAGGAGACACAAATGGTGAAAAAGTCACCGGAAAACACTACTCCCGCAATTGTGGACAACGTAGAGGCGCTTGAGGCTAAGCTCGCTCAGATGCGAGAGGCCCAGGCGCTTTTTGCTACGTACACGCAGGAGCAGGTCGACAAGATCTTCTATGAGGCCGCCATGGCCGCCAACAAGGCTCGTATCCCGTTGGCGAAGATGGCCATCGAGGAGACCGGCCGCGGCGTTCTTGAGGACAAGGTCATCAAGAACCACTACGCCGCTGAGTACATCTACAACGCTTACAAGAACACCAAGACCTGTGGCGTTCTGGAGCGCGACGAGGCCTACGGCATCACCAAGATCGCTGAGCCCATCGGCATCGTGGGCGCCGTCATCCCGACGACCAACCCCACCTCCACCGCGATCTTCAAGACGCTGATCAGCCTGAAGACCCGCAACGGCATCATCATCTCCCCGCACCCGGCAGCCGCCAAGTGCACCATCGCCGCCGCCAAGCTCGTGCTTGACGCCGCCGTCAAGGCCGGCGCCCCCGAGGGCATCATCGGCTGGGTCGATGTCCCCTCCATCGAGCTGACCAACATGGTCATGCGCGACGTCGACATCATCCTCGCCACCGGTGGCCCGGGCATGGTCAAGGCCGCCTACTCCTCGGGCAAGCCCGCCCTGGGCGTTGGCGCCGGTAACACCCCGGTCATCATCGACGACACCGCCGACGTGCTGCTCGCCGTCAACTCCATCATCCACTCCAAGACCTTCGACAACGGCATGATCTGCGCTTCCGAGCAGTCCGTGACCGTTATCGACACCATCTATGACCAGGTTAAGGCCGAGTTCCAGAAGCGCGGCTGCTACTTCGTCAAGCAGGGTGCCGAGATGGAGGCTCTGCGTGCCGCCATGTTCAAGAACGGCGCCCTCGATCACCGCATCCCCGGCATGGCTGCCGCCAAGATCGCCGAGCTCGCCGGCATCGAGGTTCCCGCCAAGACCAAGATTCTGATCGCCGAGGTCACCTCCACCGACCCCGCCAAGGAGGAGTTCTCCCACGAGAAGCTCTCCCCGGTCCTGGCCATGTACCACGCCAAGGACTTCCAGGAGGCCGTCGACAAGGCCGAGCACCTGGTGCTCGCCGGTGGCCCGGGCCACACCGCCTCTCTGTACGTGCACCCCGCCCAGGCCGAGAAGATCAGCCTGTTCGAGCACGTCATGAAGGCCTGCCGCATCGTCATCAACACCCCGTCCTCGCACGGCGGCATCGGTGACCTGTACAACTTTGGCATGAAGCCGTCTCTGACCCTGGGCTGCGGCTCCTGGGGCGGCAACTCCGTCTCCGAGAACGTTGGGGTGAAGCACTTGATCAACGTTAAGACTGTGGCCGAGCGCCGTGAGAACATGCTGTGGTTCCGCGCTCCCGAGAAGGTCTACTTCAAGAAGGGTTCCACGCCCGTCGCCCTCGACGAGCTCGGTACCGTCATGGGCAAGAAGCGCGCCTTCATCGTCACCGACCAGTTCCTCTTCAAGAATGGCAACACCCGCGCCATCGAGGCCAAGCTCGACGAGATGGGCATCGCCCACGACTGCTTCTACGACGTCGAGCCCGATCCGTCGCTGCAGTGCGCACGTCGCGGCGCCAAGCAGATGGCTCTCTTTGAGCCGGACGTCATCATCGCCGTCGGCGGTGGCTCCGCTATGGACGCCGGCAAGATCATGTGGATGATGTACGAGCACCCCGAGTGCAAGTTTGAGGACATGGCCATGGACTTCATGGACATCCGCAAGCGTATCTTCACTTTCCCCGAGATGGGCAAGAAGGCCTACTTCGTCGCCGTCCCGACCTCTTCGGGTACCGGCTCCGAGTGCACGCCGTTCGCCATCATCACCGACAAGGAGACCGGCATCAAGTGGCCGCTCGCCGACTACGCGCTGCTCCCCAACATGGCTATCGTCGACGCCGACAACTGCATGACCGCCCCGCGCGGCCTGACCGCTGCCTCCGGCATCGACGTCATGACCCACGCCATCGAGTCCTACGTCTCCATCATGGCTTCCGACTACACCAAGGGCCTCTCCGAGCGCGCTGCTAAGCTCGTCTTCGAGAACCTGCCCTCCAGCTTCACGAACGGCGCCAAGGACCCGCATGCCCGCGAGGAGATGCACAACGCCTCTTGCATGGCCGGTATGGCCTTCGCCAACGCCTTCCTGGGCCTCAACCACTCCATGGCTCACAAGCTCGGCGCCTTCCATCACCTGCCCCACGGCCTCGCCAACGCCGTCATCCTGACCCGCGTCATGCGCTACAACGCCGCCGAGGCTCCCGTCAAGATGGGTACCTTCTCCCAGTATCCTTACCCCAACGCGCTGCACAACTACGCCGAGATGGCCAAGTACTGCGGCATCGAGGGCAAGGACGACAAGGAGGTCTTCGAGAACTTCATCACGAAGCTCGAGGAGCTCAAGGACTTCATCGGCGTCAAGAAGACCATCGCCGACTACGGTGTTGACGAGCAGTACTTCCTCGACACCCTCGACGAGATGACCGAGCAGGCATTCAACGACCAGTGCACCGGCGCAAACCCGCGCTACCCGCTCATGAGCGAGATCAAGGAGCTCTACCTGGACGCCTACTACGGCCGCGAGCCTCAGGACTACGCCGTCTGCTAGTTTTAGCACGGTTTTTAACGGCGGGGGTGCACGGGTGTTTCACACACCCCCGCCGTCGCTTCTATCGCATCGTTGAAAGGATGCAACCATGCTGCTACCCGATTCCAAGACCGAGCTCGTCCGCCGTGGCAACAAGGTCGTTTACGACCTGGGCGACAAGATCGTCAAGGTCTTTAACGAGACCAAGCCTGTCTCCGACGTGTTCAACGAGGCTTTGAATCTTGCCCGCATCAATGAGTGCGGCATCCGCAGCCCCAAGGCTCTCGAGGTTTCCCAGCTCGAGAACGCCAACGGCTGGGCGCTCGTGACCGAGAAGGTTCCGGGCACCACCCTTGCCGAGAAGATGACTGCCGAGCCCCAGCGCTTTGGTGAGTATCTCGAGATGTTCGTCGACCTCCAGATCGAGATCCACGGCTACACCTCCCCGCTGCTCAACCGTCAGCGCGACAAGTTCGCCCGCATGATCGACAGCCTTGATCAGCTCAATGCCACCACGCGCTACAACCTTCAGGAGCGTCTGGACGGCATGACCAAGGAGTTCAAGGTCTGCCACGGCGACTTCAACCCCTCCAACGTCATCGTCGGCGACGACGGCCAGCTCTATGTGTGCGACTGGGCACACGCCACCCAGGGCTCCCCTGCTGCCGACGTTGCCACCACCTACCTGCTCTTCGCCCTCAACAGCAAGGATCAGGCTGAGGCCTACCTGGAGCTCTACTGCGACCGCGCCGACATGCCCATGCAGGTCGTGCGTCAGTGGACGAGCATCGTCGCCGCTTCCGAGCTCGCTCGTAAGCGCAACGTGAACGATGAGTTCCTGAAGAACTGGATCGACGTCGTCGATTATCAGTAATATCTGAGCGATTTATTTCGCATCGGAGGCACAAGAAAACCCCGCAGCTCATATGGGCTGTGGGGTTTTCCTTTCAGATATCGAGGATGCCACAAGATAAAAGGACGGCCCCACATCTCCCCGATCTGGAGAAATGCGGGGCCGTCCCGTATATCGAACTACAAGCGAAATCGTCGATTAACGGCGAGCCGCCTTAACAAGCTCGGCAACCTTGGCGACGACCTCGTCGATCGACACGTCCTCACGCTCGCCCGTGGCACGGTCCTTGAGCTCCACAGTACCATTCTTGAGGCCACGCTTACCCAGAACGACCTGATACGGGAAGCCCATGAGGTCGTTATCGGCAAACTTAAAGCCGGGACGCTCATCACGGTCATCGACGACAACCTCGATACCCTCGGCGCACAGACCATCAACGATCTGCTCGCAGACGGAAGCGCACTCCTCCTTCTTGGGGTCGAGCGGAATCACCGCGACCTCGTACGGGGCAACCGAGACCGGCCAGACGATACCGTGCTCGTCGTTGTGCTGCTCCACGACGGCAGCGAGAGAACGGGACACGCCCACGCCGTAGCAACCCATGATAAGCGGCTTCTCCTTGCCGTCCTCGTCCATAAAGGTGGCACCCATGGCCTCGGAGTACTTGGTGCCCAGCTGGAAGACCTGGGAGACCTCGATGCCACGGGCAGCAGAGAGCGGCTTGCCGCAGTGCGGACAGGGATCGCCGGCAACGACGGTAACCAGGTCGGCCCACTCATCGACGGTAAAGTCGCGCTCGGGGCAGGCACCGGTAAAGTGATAATCGACCTCGTTGGCACCGCAGGCCCACTGCTTGGACTCGCGCAGGCTCTCGTCGCACACCAGGCGAATGCCCTCGGGCAGGTTGACCGGTCCGATAAAGCCCTTGTGCAGACCGTTCGCCTGAAGCTCCTCGTCGGTCATCATACGATAGCCCTTACCAAAGACATGCTCGGCCTTGCAGTCATTGAGCTCGTGGTCGCCCGGGACAATGGCCACGACCGGCTTGCCCTCGGAGTCAATCAACGCCAGCGACTTGCGCGTGCCGTTCTCGGGGAAACCGAAGAACTTGGCGACGGCCTCGATGGTGCCCATACCCGGAGTCTCGACCTTGGTGAGCGTGCCGTCGCCGGGGCCCTCGGTCACGACCACCTTAGTGCTCGCGGCCTCGTCATCGGCGGCAAAGCCGCAATCGTCGCAGTAGACCAGTGAAGCCTCACCAGCGTCAGCAAGAGCCATGTACTCGACGGAGGTGTCGCCGCCGATCTCGCCGGAGTCGGCGACAACGGGCAGAGCCTTGATGTAGCAGCGCTCGCAGATGTTGGCGTAGGCCTGCTTCATCTTGTCGTACTCCTCCTGCAGACTCTCCTGCGTGGCAGAGAAGCTGTAGGCGTCCTTCATGATGAACTCGCGGCCGCGCATCAGGCCAAAGCGGGGACGGAACTCGTCGCGGAACTTGTCCTGAATGTGGTACAGGTTGACGGGCAGCTGTTTGTAGGAGCGCAGCTCGTTGCGCACCAGGGCCGTGACGGTCTCCTCGTGCGTGGGGCCCAGGACGAACTCGCGACCGTGACGGTCGTCAAAGCGCACAAGCTCCTTGCCATAGGCGTCGATGCGGCCGGACTCACGCCACAACTCGGCGTCGACCATGATAGGCATCATAAGCTCCTGGGCGCCAGCGGCGTCCATCTCGTCTCGCACGATATTCTCGATCTTGCGAATCGAGCGCCAAGCAAGCGGCAGGTAGGAATAGAGACCGGCGGCCTCCTTGCGGATCATACCGGCACGAAGCAGCAGACGATGGCTTGCAAGCTCGGCGTCGGCCGGATCCTCTTTGAGCGTCGGCGCATAGAGCTTAGACATATACATTGCTCGGGTCATTTATTTCTCCTCAATTAGTTTGTCGACCTCGGCCATAAGCGCGTCGACAATTTGATCCTCAGCTACTTTACCAATGATCTTGCCATGCGAAAAGAGCAGGCCCTGACCTCGTCCACAGGCCACGCCTAGGTCGGCGTCGGAAGCCTCGCCGGGGCCATTAACGGCACACCCCATCACGGCGATCGAAAGCGGCGCGGAGTAGTTCTTAAGCCGCTCGGTGACCTCCTCGGCAATGGGAATAAGGTTAACCTGGCAGCGAGCGCACGTAGGGCACGAGACGATCTCCGGACCACGGCGGCGCAGGCCCAGCGACTGCAAAATTCCCCAGGCGACCGGCGGCTCCTCGACCGGATCGGCCGTGAGCGAGACACGCATGGTGTCACCGATACCCTCAGACAGCAGGATACCAAGACCCACCGAGCTCTTGATGGTGCCCTGCAGCTTGGTACCTGCCTCAGTTACGCCCAGGTGAAGCGGAACGTGGGGAATCTCACGCGACAGGGCTCGATAGGTATCGAGCGTCGTCTGCACGCTATGGGCCTTGGCCGAAAGCACAATGTTCGTAAAGCCGCGGTCCTCAAAGTGCCGCACAAAGCGCTCGCTCGACATCACGAGCTTCTCTGGCTGCGTAAGCTCGTCGCGCTCGGCGATATCCTGCTCAAGCGAACCGGCATTGACGCCGATACGAATCGCACAGCCCGCGGCACCCGCAGCATCGATCACCGCGTCAACCTTGGCCCAATCGCCGATATTGCCGGGATTGATGCGCAGCTTGGCGGCACCGGCCTCAACGGCACCAATGGCGAGCTTATGGTTAAAGTGGATATCGGCGACAATCGGCACCGGAGACTCGGCACAGATGGTGCGGAAGCCCTCAAGCGCGGCCTCGGAGGGCACGCTCACGCGCACGATATCGCAGCCAGCCTGCGCCAACGCGCACACTTGCGCAAGCGTTGCCTGGGCATCAGCGGTATCGGTGCAGGTCATAGATTGGACCACCACCGGCGCGCCGCCACCGATCTGCACGCCGCCCACATGCACGGGGCGCGTCAGCTCGCGAGGCAAAGGATGGGATAAAGACAATCCAAACACTCCCCTACAGAATAAATCGAAGGATGTCGGAACGAAGCATATAGACAAACAGCAGCGCAAAGAGCGCGATGCCCACATAGCTCACAATCGTCTGGACCTTGAGCGGAAGCTCGCGGCCCGCAATCTTCTGAATGATCTCGATGACTAGCTTGCCGCCATCGAGTGGCGGGATGGGCAGCAGGTTCATAAAGCCAAGCGAGAATGAAATGAGGGCGGCAAACGAAAGGAACGTGGCAGGGCCAGCAGCAGCAGCCTGTGAGGACATAACGCTAATACCCACGATCGAAGAAGACTGATCGAGAATCTCCATCGTATGCTGCGGCTGGAGCAGGCGCATCACGCCCTCCGCTGTCTGCACAACATAGGAGAACGACAGGCGAGCCGACGTGATGGGGTCTAAACGGACCACCTGCGTAGAGGCATACACACCTAGGCGATCGTCCTCTTTGAGCGCAACCGTGGTCGAATGCTGCTTGCCGTCACGCTCGTACTCAATGGCGATATCGTCCTTACCGGCAGCCTTGCCGATGGCATCGTAAACGTCCATCCAGGTAGAGCACGATACTCCGTCGACCGAAAGAATCGCGTCGCCGCCCTCGATTCCCGCCGAGGCGGCAATCGAGCCTTCGTCAACCTGGCCAATCACATTGGTATCCACCGGCACGGTGACACCTGCGATGGAATAGATGCTCATAAGGAGCAAAAAACCCGTCAGGATATTGACGATAATGCCCGCAAGCAGCATAAAGGCACGCTTGACAAAGCCCTGGCCCAAATAGGTGTGCGAGCGCTCGCGCGCAAGGAATTCGGCCTCGTCGCACGGCAGTTCCCATACATCACCCTCGGCAGTCGCATGCCCGCGATCGAACCGACGGCCGTCAAAGGTGGTATAACCCGCCGCGTCACGCGGCAGAGTCTGGTACTTGGTGGGATAGTAGCTGGGCGAAGGCTTTTCCCCTTCTTCATACCAGGGAGCGATAGAGCCCCAGCCCAACAGCAAAGCACAGGCCTCGAGCACATCCTCCTCGGACAGCTCGAGCTCGACGGCAAGATCGGCCACCGTCACCCGGCCGTGGCGATAGATGGCCGCGAGCACGCGATCGGCACAC
>DXMB01000001.1:0-16290 GCA_019414425.1 Collinsella sp. | reverse complement strand
AATGCGACGCGATGTGTGATGGATATCAAAGCGGCACGGCAGGCCCAAGAAGAACTCAGTCACCCGGACGCCGCAGGCACGCGCCGCCAAAAAGTGGCCGCCCTCGTGCAAAAACACGAGGACGGAAAGCATCAACAGGCCCCAAAAGACCGATGAGAGAACGCTCAGAACAGTATCCATAAAACGAAAAAGCAATCCTTATGGGTTAGGAACGGGTTGCGGCGAGCACCTGCGCAGCTTTTTCACGCGCCCACGAATCGATGTCGCGAAGCTGCTCAAACGAATCGATCGCCTGCATATCGTGGGCATCCATGCAGGATTCCACAATGCGATCGATATCGGTAAAGCTGCAGCCATCGTGCAGGAAGGCATCGACGGCGACCTCGTTGGCGGCATTGAGCACGCACGGCATGGTGCCACCCGTCTTGCCGGCGCGTTCGGCCAGTGCCAGACAGCGGAAGGTATCCATGTCGGCAGCATCAAACGTGAGCTGCCCCAGCTCGCGGAAATCGATACGAGGCGCCGGGGTATCCCAACGCTCGGGATACGAGAACGCGAACTGGATGGGAATACGCATGTCGGATGCACCGAGATGCGCCATCACGGAGCCGTCGGCGAACTCGACCATAGAGTGAATCTTGGACTGACGCTGCACGACCACGTTAATGAAATCGAGGTCGCAGTTAAACAGATGCATGGCCTCAATGCGCTCCAGGCCCTTGTTCATGAGGGTGGCGGAGTCAATGGTGATCTTGGCACCCATGGCCCACGTGGGATGCGCGAGGGCATCGGCACGCGTCACGCGATCGAGCTCGTCGCGCGTGCAGCCAAAGAACGGACCGCCCGAGCAGGTGAGCCAAATGCAGTGGGCCTCGCGCGGGTTCTCCCCCAGATAGCACTGGTAGATGGCGGAATGCTCAGAGTCGACCGGAATAAGCTGGCCCGGTTGCGCCAACGGCATAAGCAAGTCGCCACCGACGACGAGGGACTCCTTGTTGGCAAGGGCAAGGCGCTTATTCAAGGTCAAGGCCGCATGGCTCGCCTCGAGACCGGCGGCGCCCACAATAGCGACAAGCACGCAGTCGACATCGTCGCGACGCGCGAGCTCGCAAACCGCCTGCGCGCCAACGCCGAGCTTCGTTCCCTCGGGCAACTCCTGCAACACGGCGTCATCGCCATGATCGACATCGGCCACGGCAACCGCCGGAACCGAGAACTCGCGGGCAGCGGCAACGAGCTCGGAGGTACTGGAGTTAACGGACAGCGCCGTCACCTGCAGGCGATCGGCATGCTGGCGGCACACATCGAGCGCCTGGGTGCCGATAGAGCCCGTACAACCCAGGATGGCAACGCGAAGGCGTCCATCGGGGCCATACGTCGTCTGGAAGGACATTACAGCACGCCTCCGATCATCAGCAACAGCTGCGCGGTGATGCAGCCGAAGATAAGCGAATCGCTACGATCGAGCATGCCGCCGTGGCCCGGGATAAGGTTGCCGGAATCCTTGACGCCCACACCGCGCTTGATGCGCGACTCGATAAGGTCGCCGATAACGCCCATAATGGACACGACCACGCCGCACAGCAGCGCATAGGGCAGGCTGAGCTTGTAGAAGTGCGTCGCCCACAGGATGAGCCAAATCAAAACCGAGCCCAGGATGCCGCCGACAAACCCCTCCCAGCTCTTTTTGGGAGAAATCTTGGGAACCATCTTGTGCTTGCCGATACGGCTGCCCACGATGTAGGCAAACGAATCGGAGACCCAAAGGGACGCGCAAACGCCCACTGAAAGCAGGGCGCCGGCAAAACCGGGCACGGCATCGCGCAGCAGCACGATAGCCGACAGCATAAAGCCAGTGTAGATGGGACCCATGAGCGTCACGGCCACATCAGAGATGCGGGTACGCGGCGACCAGACATACCAAATGCCCACAGCGAGCATCAAGGCAAAAAGCAGGGCATTCAGCAACATCGAATCGCCCAACGCCGACAGCGGAAAGAGTACGGCGGCAGCGATACCCATGCGCTCGTTAGCCATCTTGCCATCGAGCCTTGTCATACGGAAAAACTCATAGCAGCACAGACCGCTCATGACAGAAACAAAGATGGCCGTGGGCACGATACCCAAAACCAGGCACAGGATAAAGACAACGGCGTAGACGATACCGGCGGCGGCACGGGTAATAAAGCCCGCCAGCCACGAACCGGTGCCGCTCTTTGCTGCAGGTGCTCCCGCAGCGGCAGCCTTGCGCGCAGGCGCCGCGGAAACTGGCGTCTTGGGAGCAGATGCCTTGGGACGATCGGACACGATTAAGCCTCCTCGGTCTTGCTCAGTCCACCAAACCTACGGTCACGGCCCTGATAGGCCAAAATGGCGTCGACAAGGCCCCAACGATCAAAGTCGGGCCAATAGGTATCGGTGACGTAGAATTCGGAATAAGCCACCTGCCACAGCAGATAGTTCGAAAGGCGCAGCTCACCAGAGGTGCGAATCACAAGTTCGGGATCGGGAAGTCCGGCAGTATAGAGGTGGGAAGCCACCATGTCGTCATCAATTGCGGCAGGATCGATCTTACCGGCGGCAGCGTCGAGTGCAATCTGACGGACAGCGCGGGTAATCTCGGCACGCGCGCCGTAGTTGACGGCAAGCGCCAGCGTCATACCGGTGTGATCGGCGCACTCGGCAAGACCGCGTTCAAAAACGTCGCGGGTCTTCTTGGGCAGCGCGGAAATGTCGCCCAAAAAGACAACACGCACGTTTTCGCGCTTCAGAAGCGGCAGCTCGTCGATAAACGTCTTGGCAAACAGATGCATCAAGACGTTGACCTCATGCTGCGGACGGTTCCAGTTTTCGGTAGAAAACGCATAGGCAGAAAGCACGTCGACGCCCAGGCGCACGCAGGCGGTAATGATCTCGCGCAGCGAGAGGATACCTGCCTTATGACCCTCGGTGCGTGCAAGACCGCGCGACGTGGCCCAACGACCGTTGCCGTCCATGATGCACGAGATATGGTGCGGAATGTTATTGAGGTCAAGGTCGGAAAAACCGACGCCCGCAGGGGCGTCGGCAAAGTACTCGACCAGTTTATGCTCGTCGTATTGCACCTTAGATCTCCATGACCTCGGCTTCTTTTTCCTTCAGAAGCTCCTCGACCTTGGCGACATACTCATCGGTGTGCTTCTGAACCTTGGCCTGCTCGCGACGGACATCGTCCTCGGTGAGCTCCTCATCGCGCTCGAGCTTGTTGTTGAAGTCGCGACGGATGTTACGGATAGACACCTTGGCCTGCTCGGCGTACTCGCGGCACTCCTTGACGAGCTCGCGACGGCGCTCCTCAGTGGGAGCCGGGAACGGAAGACGAACGACGGTGCCATCGGAGTTGGGGGTAATACCCAGATCGGAAGCGCCGATGGCCTTGACGATAGCATTGATGAGCGCCTTGTCCCACGGCTCGATGAGCAGCATGTGGGCCTCGGGGGTTTTGACGGCGGCAACCTGCGTGACCGGCGTGGGAACACCGTAATAATCGACGGTGATGTCGGACAGAATGTTGGCATTGGCGCGGCCGGTACGAACCTTGGAGAAGTTATGCTTGAGGGACTCGAGCGACTTGTCCATATGGGCGGTGATGTTCTCTGCCATGCTTAATCCTCCTGATAGACGAGCGTGCCGACGGGCTCACCCGAAAGCGCGCGCTTGACGGTGTCCTCGCCATCGATGTTGAGGACCAAAATAGGCATACGGTTATCCTGGCACAGTGCAGTAGCCGTGGAATCCATAACCTGCAGACCGCGGACGAGAACCTCGTGATAGGTAATCTTGTCAAAACGGACGGCATCGGCGCACTTGACGGGATCCTTGTCGTAGATGCCGTCAACCTTGGTGGCTTTAATCAGAATCTCGGCACCGATCTCGCACGCACGAAGAGCCGCGGCGGTGTCGGTCGTAAAGTACGGATTGCCCGAACCGGCAGCGAAGATGACGACGTTGCCCTTGGACAGATGGTTGATAGCGCGGCGACGAATATAGGGCTCGCAGATCTCGTTCATCTGGATAGCGCTCATCACGCGGCAGGGAACGTCGTTATGCTCGAAGGCATCCTGCAGGGCGAGCGCGTTCATAACGGTTGCAAGCATGCCCATGTAGTCGGCCTGAGCACGCTCCATGCCACCGGCAGCGCCGGCCATGCCGCGGAAAATATTGCCGCCGCCGACAACGACGCCGACCTCATGGCCAACGGCGAGCAGCTCCTTGACCTGCTTGGCAAGATGGTCGGTAACCTTGGGGTCAATGCCATATTGGCCGTCGCCCATCAGTGCTTCGCCGGAAAGCTTAAGAAGCACGCGTTTATATCGGATGTCGGACAAAGCGATCCTCCTTTAATTAGACTCTCAATATGATAACAAAGGCTTAACGGGGAGCCATGAAAAAGCAGGCTGTGAGTAAAACCCACAGCCTGCTCATTACCAGCTACAAGAGCTTATTTACTCGCCACGGACCAGACGGTCGAAGGCAACGACGGTAATGGTGTCGCCAAGCTCCTTGGAGACCTGCTCAGCGTACTTCTTGATGGTGAGGGAGCTGTCCTTGATGAACTCCTGCTCGGTGAGCACGGACTGCTTGTAGAACTTCTCCAGACGGCCGACAGCCATCTTCTCCTGGATAGCCTCGGGCTTGCCGGACTCGGCAGCCTGAGCCATGTAGATCTGCTTCTCGTGCTCGACGGTCTCGGCCGGAACCTGATCGCGGGTAGCGCAGATCGGGGCGACAGCGGCAACCTGAAGGGCAACGTCGTGAGCGAAGGTCTTGAAGGACTCAGCCTGAGCAGTCTCGGCCTTCTCGAAGGCGAACTCGACGAGGACGCCGATCTTACCACCCATGTGGATGTAAGAAGCGAGCGCGCCGTTCTCGGCCTTGCGGGCAGCGAAGCGGGAGATCTTCATGTTCTCGCCCATGATGTGAATCATCTCGGTGAGCTCGGAGGAAACGGTCTCCTCGCCCATCGGCTTCTCGAGCAGAGCGTCGACGTCAGCAGGCTCGGTGGTGGCGACAACCTCAGCGACCTTGGAAGCAAAGCCGGTGAACTTGGCGTTGGAGCCAACGAAGTCGGTCTCGCAGGAGAGCTCGAGCAGAGCGCCGGTCTTGCCATCCTCGGAGACGAACGCGGCTACAGCGCCCTCGTTGGTCTCGCGGCCAGCCTTCTTAGCAGCCTTGGCGAGGCCGTTCTTGCGCAGAACGTCGACAGCGGCGTCCATGTCGCCGTCAGCCTCGACGAGAGCCTTCTTGCACTCCATCATCGGGGAGTCGGTCATCTCGCGGAGCTGCTTGACCATAGCGGCGGTAATCTGGGCCATTGTGGTTCCTTTCAAAGAGATGAAAAAGAATTAACTAAGACTGATTTACTCGGCCTTGGGCTCAGCGGCCATCTCGGCCTCGGAGACCTGCTCCTTGCCGGAGCCAGCGAGGCAGGCGTCAGCCATGAGCTCGCACATAAGGGTGACAGCAGAGATAGCGTCATCGTTGCAGGGGATGCCGTACTCGACCTCGTCGGGATCGGAGTTGGTGTCGATCAGAGCGACGACGGGGATGTTCAGGCGCTGAGCCTCCTTGATGGCGTTCTCCTCGCGCTTGGTGTCGATGACAAAGAGAGCCTGGGGCAGACCCTTCATGTCGCGGGCGCCACCGAGGTTGGTCTGGAGCTTGGTGAGCTCCTTGCCGAGAACAGCCTGCTCCTTCTTGGGGAGCACTGCCATGCGGCCGTCCTCGACCATGGCCTCAAGCTCCTCCATGCGGTTGATGCGGGAGCGGATGGTGACGAAGTTGGTCAGCATGCCGCCGAGCCAACGCTGGTTGATGTAAGGCATGTTGGCGCGCTCAGCAGCGTTCTTGACGGCCTCCTGAGCCTGCTTCTTGGTGCCGACGAACAGCACGTTGCCGCCCTTGGCGACGTTCTTGACGAAGGTGTAGGCCTGGTCGGCGTCGAGGATAGTCTGCTTGAGGTCGAGGATGTAGATGCCGTTGCGCTCACCGAAGATGAACGGCTTCATCTTGGGGTTCCAGCGACGGGTCTGGTGACCGAAGTGGCAGCCGGCCTCGAGCAGGGTGCGGATATTAATCTTGGTAGCCATGTTAAACCTCCTGTGGTTTGCCTCCGCGCGGGGTCATCCTCCAAAACCAACCCGGACATGTGCTACCAAAGCCCGGGCACCACGGTATGAAGTAGCCGCGCGTGCGTGATAAAAACCTGTTGCCGTGAAGCAACCCGATGAATGATAGCAGGAATGCATCTTCCTGCCAACCCGCAATCAAAACCACACACCTGAGCGCGGCGCGGGACGTCCCAGCCACTATTCGCCGCGGGGATGGGCTTGAGCCACAGCCCGCTTAAGCCGATCGGGTGTGAGATGCGTGTAGATCTGCGTCGTGGACAGGCTCGCATGACCTAGCAGCTCTTGAACCGAGCGCAGGTCCGCGCCGCCCTCGAGCAAGTCGGTCGCAAAGGTATGGCGCATCGCATGCGGGGCGATGTCGGCCGGAATGCCGGCGAGCGTCGCCAGCATATGAAACCGCCGCCTGAGCATGGCGGCACTCATGCGATTACCGCGCGCCGATATAAGCAGCGGATGCGGCCCGGTAGCGGGGTCACGACGCTTTGCCTGAGCGAGCAACTCCGGCCTCCCCTCCTCAATATAGAGACGCGTCGCCTCGAGCGCACGACGATACAGGGGGACGATACGTTCTTTGCTCCCCTTGCCCCACAGGCGCAGCGTGCGTTCGGACCACGCAATGGACTCCACATTGAGTGCTGCGAGCTCAGAGATACGGGCGCCCGAGGCATAGAGCAGCTCGAGCATCGCCGCATCGCGCAGTCCCGCGGGTGTTGAGGTATCAGGCGTCTTGAGCAGCGCCTCCACCTGTTGGGTCGTCAGCACACCGGGTAGATCGCGCGGGAGCTTGGGCGAGGAAATTGCCGAGACCACATCGCCCTCCACGACCCCCTCGGCAGCCATCCATCGATAGAGCGATCGGATAGCCGACAGATGCGCCGCAAGCGTTCGGGGAGCCACCTGCTCACGCGAAAGCTCGGCAAGATAGCGGCGAATGGTGCGCACGTCGGCAGCGAAAGCATCGATATCCTCGCGCTCGCACCAGGCAGCAAAGCGCTCCAGCCTCGAGCCGTAGGCCGTCACCGTGTTGGGAGAAAGTCCCTCGACACGTGAGATATAGGCGATAAACGAGTCGACGGTGTCGTACAGGTCAAAGGCTATGACCGGTCGCCTCCAAACAGATCGGGGCGAGTGGCCAGATAGGCATCAAGGGCCTCGAGCGCACGGTCCGCATAGGCCTGGTAGCGGTCGCGCTTGCTGCGGCGCTTACCATCCTCGAGTGGCGGCACCAGGCCAAAGTTGACATGCATAGGCTGATAGCCCACCGTGGCCGGATCGGTAGCATAGCCCACGAGCGCGCCCAAAGCACCCACGCGCGGCAGCTCGACGGGAGCGGCCCCGACAGCCTCGGCATAGGTGTTGAGTGCCGCGAGCAGACCTGTCGCCACGGCTTCCATGTACCCCTCGGTGCCGGTGATCTGACCGGCCAGGCGCACGCCGGTACCAGGCACGGCAAAGGTGCCATCGAGCACGTGCGGCGCATCGACAAAGGTATTGCGGTGCATGACACCGTAGCGGAAGAACTCAGCGTTCTCCAGGCCCGGCACCATATGGAAGACGCGCTTCTGTTCGCCAAAGGTCAGGTTGGTCTGGAAGCCCACCAGGTTATAGGCGGTCTTCTCCTTGTTCTCGGCACGCAGCTGAATCGCCGCCCAGGGACGACGACCGGTTCGCGGGTCGGTGAGGCCGACGGGCTTCATGGCGCCAAAGCGAATGGCGTCCTTGCCGGTGCGCGCAACTTCCTCGGCAGGCTGGCAGGCCTGGAACAGATCGCCGCCCTCAAAGTCCTTGAGCACCACGCGGTCGGCCGTGGTAAGCGCCTCGATAAAGGCCTCGTACTCTTCCTTGTTGAGCGGAGCGTTGAGATAGTCGCCGCTCCCCTGCTCCTCGTAGCGCGACTGCGAGAACAGCACGTCCATATCGAGCGTGGAGGCATCGACGATCGGCGCCGCGGCATCGAAGAACGCAAGGGCGTCGCCACCGACGAGCTTCATGACCTCTTCGCTCAACGCCGGCGAGCACAAGGGGCCGGCGGCAATGACCACGTGACCTTCGGGAATCTGCGTGACCTCGCCGTGAACGATCTCGATATTGGGACGGGCGGCAACCTCGGCCTCGACAAGCTCGGAAAACTTGACGCGGTCGACCGCCAAGGCGCCACCGGCGGGAACAGCCGCGCGATGGGCGCAATCGAGCAGGACTGAACCCATGCGCTCAAGCTCGGCCTTCAGCAAACCAGCCGCGGAATCCGGACGGGTCGACTTAAACGAATTGGAACAGACGAGCTCTGCCAGGTGATCGGTATGGTGGGCCGGGGAGCTCACCTGGGGGCGCATCTCGCACAGCTTTACGGCGAACCCGCGATCTGCAAGCTGAATCGCGCACTCCGAACCCGCCAGACCGCCACCGATAACCGTCACCTGATCAAACAGCATCTGCAAACACCTTTCTAATTGACATGTTTTCCATTGTGACCGAAGGGTGTCTGAGCGTGAAGGGCAAACTTGGAGGGCGCATACCTTCCATCCATCATGCGCTCGATAAGACCCTCGAGCTCAAGCGAACCCAGGAGTTTGAGTACGCCGACGGCATCGAGCGAGACGAGCGCCGCGATGTCGTCGACCTTGAGCGGAGAGGCGATGAGCGCATGCATCACGGTCTGCTGTGTTTGATCCAGGTCGGCAATGCCGGGAGCATCGGGGCGCGAGTAGCGCAGGGTGCCGTAGATGCGTGAAATAGCCATCTCGATAGATTCCTCGTCGATGATGCAGCAGGCACCGTTCGCAATGAGGTAATTCGTGCCACGCGACTCGGGCGATAGGATCGACCCTGGCACGGCAAGAAGTTCTCGCCCCAAATCCATAGCAGCCTCGGCTGTAGAAAACGTCCCGGAAGGCATACCCGCCTCGGATACAAAGAGGGCTTGCGACAGGGCCGCGATTACGCGATTGCGGCGCGGAAAGGCAAACTTGCGCGGACCCATGCCCCACGGAGAGATCGACACGACCGCGCCACCCGTATCGAGCGTGCGCGTAATAAGCCCCGCGCTCGAACGCGGGTAGACCACGTCGGCGCCCGTCCCCAGCACCACGACGTGTTTGCCGCCGGCATTGACCGCAGCCCAACCCGAGGCCTGGTCACAACCGACCGCGCCGCCCGAAACTACCGTCACGCCCGCCTCGACCGCAACCTTTGCCGCAAGCTCTGCCACGGCAAGACCATACGGAGAGGCCTTGCGCGCGCCGATGATGGAGAGCGCGGGCGTCGAAAGCACCTCGGGGTTGCCGCGCACATAGAGTGTCTGGGGTACATCAGAAAGCTCCAAAACGGTCTCGGGATACAACGCGTCACCTGGATGCAGCTCGAAGGTCCCCTCGGCCATCATTGGTCCCTCCTTCCCTGGTACATCGCCGCCTCGAGCACGTGGTCCTGCGTCACTTGCTCGCTCTCGGCGACGTCGGCGATGGTACGCGCGATACGCACCAGGCGCACGATGCCGCGGCCCGTGAGATGCGTGCGCTTCGACAGGCCGAGCACACACTTCTCCGCCGCATCATCGAGCTCAAAGGTCGAAACGACGCCGTCAATGGACCGTGTCTCGTCATCCTCGGCCTCGGCATCCGCATCGTCCATACGGGATTCGCGCCAGGCGCGAAAAGCGCGACCGCGCACAACGTAGTCACGTAACTCGGCAGACGACATACCCTCCGCGCCCTCGATAATCACCTGAGGGTCGGGACGGGTCACATCGATCATCATGTCGATACGGTCGGCCAAAGGACCGCGCAGTTTAGACCGATAGCGCTCGACCATCGCCGCCGAGCAGCGACACGGTACCTCACGATCGCCCAAAAAGCCGCAGGGGCAGGGATTGCTCGCAGCCAGCAGCTGAAAGCGCGACGGGAAGGTAAAAGCCCCGTCGACGCGCACGATCCTCACATAGCCGCGTTCGATGGGCTGACGCAGCGTCTGCAGCACACCCGTGGGAAACTCGGCAAGCTCGTCCAAAAATAGCACGCCGCCATGAGCAAGGCTGATCTCACCCGGGTGCACCGGGCGCCCACCGCCGATAAGACCTGCGGTCGAAATACTGTGATGGGGGCTGCGGAAGGGCCGGTGCCCCGCCAACAAGCCATCAATGTTCTCACCCAAAACCGAATGGATGCACAGCGCCTCCTGTTGATCCTCAACGGAAAGCTCGGGCAGGATGCCGGTCATACGACGCGCGAGCATCGTCTTGCCCGATCCCGGGGACCCGATCATAAGCAAACCGAGTTCTCCTGCCGCCGCAAGCGCCATGCCGCGTTTGGCAACCTCCTGCCCTAGCACGTCGGCATAGTCGAGCTCGGGCTCAAAGGTCGCCTCGAGCACTTCAGAATCCAAGTAGTGCCGCGCGGCATCGCCCATGCCATGGGCAAGCTGAGACAAATGATCGATAAATCCGCAATCCACGCCCGCAAGCGGCACATGCTGATCGGACCTGCCGGCGATAAAGGACAGCCCCATATCACGTGCCAATAGCTGAAACGCCACCTCGCCCTTGACGGGAAGCACCGTACCGTCCAAGCCGAGCTCGCCGGCGATAAGGCAGCGATCGAGGTTGTCACGGGGAATCTGCCCATCGGCCGCCAGAACCGCGATGGCGATGGGCAGATCAAAGCCGCTACCGGTCTTGCGAATATCGCCAGGCGCCAGATTGACCGTAATGCCCGAGCGCGGGATTTCGAACCCGGCGGAGCGCATCGCGCAGCGAATACGACCGCGTGACTCCATCACCTCCATACTCGGAATGCCGAGCATCTGAATGCCCGGAACGCCGCCGGCAAGCGAGACCTCGACCGTGACGTGAATCGCCTCGACGCCACGGATGCAGGCCGCGTGAACGGCAAACGTCTCGAACGCCATCACGACACCTGCCAATCGAACGCGTTGTACTGATGCTCGATCTCAGCGATATGCCCGCCGCGAATGGTGACACCCACGGCATCGAAGCGAATCGCCTTGAGCGGATAATGATCCATGAGATAGCAACTTGCGATGCGGCGGTAGCGGCGTTGCTTTTGGGCGTCCACGGCCTCCTCGGGAAAGACCCGCGTGCTGCAATCCAGTGCGACGCGTCTGGTCTTGACCTCGGCCATCACCACGACATCGTCGAGCTCATCGAGCAGCACCAGATCGGCCTCGCCCTCGGTGCAACGATAACCCTGCTCCAGCAAGGTGTAGCCGCGCTCATTAAAGTAGTCGATGGTGATCAGCTCGCCCAGCATGCCCAGCTCGCGGGGACTGAGTCCCTTGATAAACTCGGGCGTCATCGCCCCGCAGTCGAGCTCGCCGTTTTCCCAACGCTCCTTGAGCTGCTGCGTCTTGCTCTTTTTGCTTGCGGCACTCATGGGGTCTCCTTTCCCGCACGCTGCATTGCCCCGATGATGAGGGAACCTTTCATGCGGGTAAGTACCGGAAGCAAACCAAAAGCTGACCAAATGCCGTCAAAAAACGGGCCGTACGCAGCAATGGTGTTGCATACGGCCCGCTACCAGCAGGTTTATAAAACCCCTGAGGTCCCTGTCTCCACAATTGACCTAGAAAAGGCGCTCAGTCTGCAGAAAGTTTCCGCAAAAGCTCACGCGGTGCAGTGGACAAAGTCCATGTTTGCGAATGGCCTCGATGTGCTCGGGGCTTGCGTAGCCTTTCGATTCGGCCAAATGGTACTCGGGATACTCGGCATCGTACTCGACCATCATCTCATCACGCGTGACCTTGGCCATGATGGACGCCGCGGCGATACAGGCGATCTTGGCATCGCCCTTCGCCACGTCGCGCTCGTTGGGAACGGCGCCCAAGGGGTTACCGTCCATAAGCACGCAATCGGGCTCGAGCCCCGTATCGGCCACGGCGCCCGCGACAGCGGCTCGAATGGCGCGGGCCATGCCCATCTCATCGATATCCTTAGGCGCGATATGGCAAAAACCGATTGCCGTCGCCACCTCGGCAATCTTCACTGAGAGCAACTCGCGGCGCGCCGGCGTGAGCTTTTTGGAATCGTTGATGCCCCAGACGCGCGGCTCCATAGGAAGGCAGACGGCGCATACCGTCAAAGGACCGGCCACCGATCCGCGACCCACCTCGTCGACACCAACGACCACCCCATCGCCGCCAAGCTCATGCATAAGCTCGTACATGTCATTGACGCGCTCGCGCTCGGCAAGTTCCTTGGCATGGCGCTTAAGAGCACGCTCGCAAGCCTTGATCACCTGCTGGCGCGGGTCCTCGCGATAATGCTCCACGAGGGCGGGGATCTCCTCAAACGTAGCGCTCGCCAACTCACCGGCAACCTGCGATGCCGAAACCGAGCTCGTCATATTGGCCATACCAGGCCCTCCTTGCATGCAAATCAGATAAAAAGAAGGGCCACCCGAAGGTGACCCTTGTGTCCAAACGAGTGGACAGACGCTGCGATCTTCTTAGCGCTTCTCGGGGATGCGAGCAGCCTTGCCCACCTTGTCGCGGAGGTAGTACAGCTTGGCGCGACGGACGCGACCATGACGAACGACCTCGAGCTTGGCGATCTTGGGGCTGTGAAGCGGGAAGGTACGCTCAACACCGACACCGAAGGACATCTTGCGGACGGTGAAGGTCTCGCGGGCACCGGCGCCGGCCATGCGGATGACGTCGCCCTGGAAAACCTGGATGCGCTCGCGGTCGCCTTCCTTAATGCGGTAGTGAACCTTGACGTTGTCGGCGACGCGAACCTGAGGAATGTCCTCGCGGATCTGCTGACGCTCGATTGCGCGGATGTAATCCATGTGCAATTCCTTACTCTTCTAGAGGTGCCGTACCACCCTGGCCGGCACGTAGTTGAACAAACGTATTCGAGTATACACGCGCGGGTTTCTGCTGCAAGAACAATTTTTTACGCAGACAAAAAGACAAAACCCGCACATGATAACCGCCCGCGTCACGAATGAGACGCGCGGTATGAAGGGGGACTACGCTAGGCGTCGATGCGCAGGGGGCTAGGCGTTGCGCTTGGCCTCGAGCTTGGCCTGGGCGGCAGCCAGGCGCGCGAGGGGCACGCGATAGGGCGAGCAGGACACGTAGTCCACGTCGGCCACGTTAAACAGGCCCTTGATCGACTTGGGGTCGCCGCCGTGCTCGCCGCATACGCCAAAGTGCATGCGGGGGTTGGTGGCGCGACCCTTCTCGACGGCCATGCGCACGAGCTCGAGAACCACCGTGTCGATGGTCTCGAAGGGGTTGTCTTTCAGGATCTTTTTATGCATGTACAGCGGGATGAACTTGGCCTCGGCGTCATCGCGCGAGAAGCCAAAGGTCGTCTGGGTGAGGTCGTTGGTGCCAAAGCAGAAGAAGTCGGCATGATGGGCGATCTCGTCAGCGACCATGCAGGCACGCGGCAGCTCGAGCATCGTGCCCACGGGAATATTGAGCCCGACGCCCTCTTCGGCGGAAACCTCGGCGATTACGCGCTCAATGACCTCGCGGGTCTGGACATGCTCGGCCGTGATGGAAACGAGCGGAACCATGATCTCGGGGCGCGGGTCGACGCCCTCCTTGATAAGGCGGGCAGCGGCCGTGGCGATGGCGCGAACCTGCATGAGCGGCAGATCGCCAAAGACGACGGACAGGCGCACGCCGCGCAAGCCCAGCATGGGGTTGGACTCGACCATGCCGTCGATGCGACGCAGGCGGGCGCGCAGGGCAGTGAGCTCCTCCTCGGGAGCGCCGGCGGCCTCCTTCTTGGTGATGGCGACCTCGAGCTCGCGAGGATTATCCAGGAACTCATGAAGCGGCGGATCGAGCAGGCGGACGACCACATCGCGACCGGACATGGTCTTGAACATCGCCAGGAAGTCCTCGGTCTGAACCTTGAGCAAGTCGGCCAGGGCCTGCTGCTTCACGGCCTCATCGTCAGACAGGATAAAGCTCTGGATGATGTTCTTGCGATCGCCCAGGAACATGTGCTCGGTGCGGCATAGACCGATGGCCTCGGCGCCAAACTCGAGCGCGAGCTCGGCATCCTCGGGGTTGTCGGCGTTGACGCGCACGTGGTTGGCGTGACCGTCGGTCTCGTCCAAACGGATCTCATCGGCCCAAGACAGGATGGTGTCCAGGTCGCCGGTGAGCTCTGCAGAGACCAGGTCAACCGCGCCGTCGACGACGATACCCTGGGTGCCGTCGATGGAGATGACATCGCCCTCGCGCAGCACGCGGTCGCTGCCCTCGATGCGCACGACCTTCTCTGCCGCGTCAATGTGGAAGCGCTCAACGCCGCAAACGCAGGGCGTACCCATGCCGCGGGCGATAACGGCGGCATGGCTCGTCTTGCCACCGTGGCTCGTCAAGATACCCTCAGCAGCGACCATGCCCTTCAGGTCGTCGGGGTTGGTCTCCCAGCGAACCAGAATGACCTTGTGGCCCTCGTTGGCGCGCGCGACGGCGTCATCACTCGAGAACACGACCTCGCCCACGGCGGCACCGGGGCTGGCGTTAAGACCGGTAGCGAGCGCCTCGTACTTCTTGGAGGCGTCGAACTGCGGGTGCAGGAGCTGGTCGAGCTGTGCAGGGTCGATGCGGCTCACGGCCTCCTCGCGGGTGATGAGGCCCTCCTCGACCATCTCGATGGCGATGCGCAGGGCGGCGGTGGCGGTGCGCTTGCCCACGCGGGTCTGGAGCATCCAGAGCTTACCCTGCTCGATGGTGAACTCGATATCGCACATATCGCGATAGTGGTCCTCAAGCGTCAGGAAGACACGCTCAAGCTCCTCACCTGCGGACTCGAGGCCTGGGGTGGTCTTGAGGTCGGCGATGGGCTCGGTGTTGCGGATGCCGGCGACGACGTCCTCGCCCTGGGCGTTGACCAGAAAGTCACCGTAGAACTCCTTGGTTCCGTCGGCCGGGTTGCGCGTAAAGGCGACGCCGGTCGCCGAGGTCTCGCCCTTATTGCCAAAGGCCATAGCCTGGACGTTGACGGCGGTGCCGAGCTCATCGGAAATGCCATGCTGCTTGCGGTAGATGCAGGCGCGCTCGTTCATCCAGCTGCCAAAGACGGCCTGGATGGCAAGGCGCAGCTGAAGCTCCGGGTCGTGCGGGAAGACGGGCTTGCCGTCAGCGACCTCGAGCTCGGGATACAGGGCAGCCTCGACGTTCTCGGAGAAGATGCCCTTGAAGGTCTCGACGAGTTCCTGCAGGTCCTCGGCCGAAAGCTCGGAATCGACGCGAACGCCGGCGACCAGGCGGGCCTGGGTCAGGGCATTCTCGAACAAGTCGGCATCGACACCCATGACGACGTTGGAGAACATCTGGATAAAGCGGCGGTAGCTATCCCAGGCAAAGCGCGGGTTTTGCGTCTGGGCGATAAGGCCCTGGACGGAATCGTCGTTGAGGCCCAGGTTGAGAACCGTGTCCATCATGCCGGGCATGGAGAACGGAGCGCCCGAGCGGACCGACACGAGCAGCGGATCGGAGGCATCGCCGAGCTTCTTGCCGCAGCGGGCCTCGAGGTCGACCTCGGCGGCAACGATCTCGTCGAGCGCGCCCTCCGGCCACACGTTGCCGGCGCCGGAGTACTCAACGCAAGTCTGGCAGGTAATGGTAAAGCCACCGGGAACCGGCAGGCCGATACGGCTCATCTCGGCAAGGTTAGCGCCCTTGCCACCAAGCACGAAGTTCATGGACTTGTCGCCCTCGGTGACACAGGTGCCCTGGGCGTCGGTTCCAAAACGGTAAACCCTCTTGCAATCGCTCACGATACTTCCCCTTCCATGCGCTTACGCGCACGACCGTGGTAACGAATCGACCCGCCGGATGCAGGCCGTGAGGGAACTATACGGCGGGTTTTGGGCAGGCTTGAGCAGAGGGTGCGCGGTTTGGTAAACGTGCTAAAACAGGCGGTAAACGGTAGGTAAAGTTGGGTACCCTATGAAGATACCACTACAAGAAGAATGCAGGTCAGATGCGATGTATTTGCTAAATCGCTTTATCAATTCAGGCTATTTAGCCACTCCGATGATTTTTCTGGGACGGGGATTAAAAAAATCATTGAGTACCTAAGGGACTGCGGACAAAAAGTTGGACCATCAGGTCCGGTTTGGAGTCCGCATGACAT